>JAHDFW010000213.1 GCA_020627945.1 Cytophagales bacterium | reverse complement strand
AAACTTTAAAACTTCATTCCAATTTTGCCCAAATGACAAGGTACTAGATAAAAGGAGTACCCAAAAGACGAGATTTCTCATGTTAATAAACGTTTGTTAAGAATTGCTGCAAATATGTGAATAAAAATGTAATAATTCAATAATTATTTGCACTGTGACAAGTATCTTAAATGAATGTACAATTATTTTTAACAAACGGATCGTTGTAGTAAATAATGTGAGTTCTGGATAAGAACTCTGACAAAATTCTTATCCCGAACTCACGTTAAATAATTGACAGCAAGGTTGTTTGGGGTAAAGGCAGTTCTACATTTGAATCCCAATCACACAAACGTCGTCCAATTGCGTTTCATCTCCAGATTCTTTCCATTGTTTGAATTCCGTGTCCAGAATTTGACGTTGGTTGGACATGGATTGAGTTTTATTTTCAAGAAGCAGGTTCCTGAATCTACGATAAGTGAACTTAGACTTTTCGGGACCTCCAAACTGGTCTGCATAGCCATCTGTAAATAGATAAAATTGATCTCCTTCGGCAAGTTGAATTTCATGCGTAGTAAAGTCTTTCATTTTTCGAAAGACTCCAATAGGTTGTCGATCTGCTTTTATTATTTCTATTTCTTCGGCATCTTTTCTAATTAGATAAAGTGGGTTGTTTGCACCACTCCATTGAATTGATTGCTTATTAAGGTCGATTTTGCAAAGACTAATATCCATGCCATCTTTTATATCTTCTCCACTCTTTGAAAGACGTTCGATTACGAGCTCTCTTGTTCTATTTAGTAGTTTTCCTGTATCCTTGATTTTTTCTTCTAGCAGGGATCGAGTAAGAGCGGTACTGCATACTACACTTACCATCGCTCCAGGAACACCATGACCTGTACAATCCGCAGCTGCAATATAAATGGAATTATCATAATGCTCCATCCAATAGAAATCTCCAGCAACAACATCTTTTGGTAAGTATAAAACGAAGCTTTCTTTTAGGCTATTTTGGATAGATTCTACTGAAGGCAAAATTGCATGTTGAATACGACGAGCATAGTTAATACTGTCTGTAATGTGCTTGTGATTCTCTTCTATTTGAGCTTTTTGCTTTTCTAGCGTTTCTTCGTATTGCTCATTAATATTTTTGAAGTAGTATAGTTCAACAAATAAAAATACAATTGTAATGATGTTCATTACTGGTTGGATTCTTTGTCTAACTTCCAATGGCACTTGAAAAAAAGGGTCAACGTGTTGGTAGGTGAACTTCAATATAAAGAATGCAACGGCTCCAAGAAGAGCAACAATAAAAATATGTCGTCTTTTTCTAAAAAATAGAATTGGCAACAGAATTAAAGGGAAAATGTGAAACTCACTATTTGAATGACCACCCACGGCATAAGTGGCAAACATTATAAAAACCGCACCAAAGATGATAGATGAATACTTTGCTATGGTATGATAACCCTTACTGTTTAGAAAAAGAAGAACACCAAATAAAAGCACGGCCAGAACCTCATACTTGACTAGTATGAGTCCAGTCATCACAAGTTCTATAGGGATAAAACAGAGAATCATAAGTGATGCAACAACCATCACCTTATTACATAAGATCACATCTCGTTTTATCTTTTCCTCACCTGGAAAGACTCCTAAGTGGCTTAATTTATTCCAAAGTGCTAACAAACCTAATCTCTGATTACTTGATCAAAGATAGAATTTTTGTACGTAATGGTTCTTCAAGGAAGGATTATTTCAAAATAATCTTCTGGCTCATCACCCGTCCATTTTTTCGATCTCTTACATACATGATATAGGTGCCATTTGGTAAATGATACTTGCTAATGTTCCATGCGTCTAGACGTTTGAATCTTTTGAATGCAACTTCACAGCCTGTTGCATCAATAAGTTGTGCGGTATAGTTGCCTTCTGGAATTCCTTTTACATTTAATATTCGATCTTTGTTAGGGTTGGGGAAAACTTGAATTTGGCCATAGCTGAGATCTTCTTCATCAATCCCACTGATTAAGTTTCCGAACCCTTGAATTTCCCATAAGGAATGGCCCCAGTTGGTTCCTCGTTTGAACCCAGTCACTCTAATATAAGCTGCTTGTTGATCAACAGCATATTTGTCAACTCCTCCGTCGGCATTGGTTTGTCGAGTTACAGTATTCCAATATGCACTGTCGGTACTTGTTTCCAGCATATAGTCCGATGAATACGCGTCTTCCCAATAAAGCATGATGCTGTCGACTTGGTAGATTCCGTTTAGCTTAACAGTTATAGCTTGGGGATCGCTGAACTCAGATGCCCAACGGGTTCCGAAGTTGCCATCTACAGCATTTTCTGCTTTATAGTCGGCGCTTTCATTTGAAGTGGCTGTTACTGGTTTTAGGTAGCAAATGTTCACGGCAGCTTCTGGAATACTATCTGTAACATTGATTGAATCCTGACTCGTATTGTTGGTTTCAATTAGTTCTGAGATTTGTGAATCCGAGTCAATCGTTGCGGTAACTTGATAGCTGTTGATATCAGTTGGAACCCAATAGGAAGTTCCATTGGTCCCAGTTGTTGCTCCGATTAATAACGCTCCACCTGGCTCTATACTTTGCGGAATTGTAGCAGCACTAGAAACTTCAGTTCCGTTTATTGCAAATGCTAGTTTAACATTCGTTCCTGAATTAATAGTCTGCGTACCTGTGTTTTTAACAATGGCTAAAAACAAAACAGAGTCATTGATTTGTGGGAATCGTGGGACACTATAAATTCTTGATACTTCAAGGTCCGGAGTTGCTGTTCCAGCTGTGATTTCGAAGTTCTTGTTAAGCGTTAAATTATCCGAAGATCCTCCAATTCTTGCAACGTAAGCTCCAGTAGCAATTTCATAACCATCGTTAGTTGTGTTGAAGTAATATAATTCGTTGGCTGTAAGGTTAAATGTTACGGTTTTTGTTTCACCAGTGTCTAAGCTAATTTTTTCAAAGCCCTTCAGTTCTTTTTCTGGCATTGATACTAAGGAAGTGTTGTTTTCTAAGTACAATTGGACAATTTCTTCACCCGCTCTTGCACCTGTATTGGTTACGTCCACAGTTATAGTAATTGGTTCACCCGCTTCATAACTGGTGTCGGAGATGGTCATGTTGGAGTAGGAGAAGGTAGTATAACTAAGTCCAAACCCAAATGCATATTGTGGCGTAATGTTTTGATTGTCATACCAACGATATCCACCTTCATGATCGTTAGAAAAACTATCATCCCAAGCAGGCAATTGACTATCATTTACAGGCATGGTAACTGGTAATTTTCCACTAGGATTATAATCTCCAAATAAAACATCAGCAATAGCATTCCCTCCTTCCATTCCTGGGTAAAAAGCATAAAGCAATCCTTTAATGTCTCCAATGGTGTTGTCTAAGGCGCAAATTCCACCACTCTTCAATACTACTATGATATTTGGATTGACCTTTGCCAGTTCTTTGATCAGTAATTGTTGAGTTGCAGGTAACTCTACAGATCCTCCAGTACGATCAACAGGACCAGGTGAGTAATTTTCTCCTTCTTGAGATTCATCTAATCCACCTACAAAAATCACATAATCCTTGGACGCGGCCATGGTTCTAGCTGCAGCAAAACCAGAAGTATCCAAGTCGTTAATGTTACAACCTGTAGTCCATGATACTTGAGCAGAAGGGAGTTTGTTAAGTAGTCCTTGGTATGGGGTAATAGCATATGGCGGAAACACTGCGCTACTTCCAAACCCGTCTAATTGAGCAACATTGATACTCGGCCCAATCAACGCTATATTTTCTGTCATTGAGGATGAGAGTGGAAGAATGTTTCCTTCATTTTTCAACAATACACATGCTTCTCTTCCTGCTTGTAATGCCAATTGTTGGTGCTCGGTTGTATTTGCACCAGTTTGGATATCACCAACCGGATAATTGTCCATCATTCCAGATACGAATTTTACCCTAAGTACATTTCGTAAAGCGGCATCTAAATCTGCATCAGTGATTTGACCATTATCATATGCATTTTGTAAACCTGCTTCATAAGCTGATTCATCAACATCCATTTCTAAATTGCATCCAGCTTTTAATGCTTTAGGAACGTCCCAAACGGAACCCCAATCCGAAACAACATAGAACGGAAACCCCCAATGTCCACGTAATATTTCTGTAAGTAACTGACTGTTTTCAGCGCATTTGTCTCCGTTTACTTTGTTGTACGCATTCATAACGGAGAGTGCTCCTCCATCTTGTACAGCGCGTCGAAAATTATAACCATAATGTTCCATTAATTGACGCTTGGTCAGCGTGTGATTTACATTATGTCGATCTACTTGTTTGTTTACAGCATTAAAATGCTTGATAGTCGCGATTGTCGGTGTAGCTTGAATTCCTTTGGTTACTTCAACGTTCATATGAGCACAGAGAAAAGGATCTTCACCTCCTGTTTCAGGGCTTCTTCCATTTCTTGGATCACGACATAAGTCTAATGCTGGTCCTAATTGTTGATGTTTACCGTATGCATGAAACTCGGTCCCCATGGCATAACCTACGTCGTATCCTAATTCCTTATTCCAAGATGCCGCAATTCCAATTCCCACGGGGAAAGAAGTTGCATCCACAAATCGTACTCCATGAGGTCCATCTGACATTACAAAACCTGGAATTTCTAATCTAGTATTTGTTTCGGTTGTCCAGAAGGAATTTCGGTGGAGCTGTTTGATTTTTTCTTCCACTGTCATTTCATCTATTAAACCTTGAATTCGGTTTTCTAAAGTGTTTTGGGAGTATAAGACAAGAGAGCAGAAACAAAACAGAAGGGATAGACCAATATTTTTCATAACACAAGTTATTGTAAACAAAACATCAAGCTAAGGTTTTTTACTGTAATTAGAAAACTTTTTGGCTTAGGATTTTCTGTAATATGAGAATCAAATAAACATAACCTAGTTAAGTGATATTATACGAACGTTTGAAGTTGTTTCGTTTTAATGTAGTTTTGGTCATGCAATTGAAATATTACTTATGGGTTTTGTCTTTGAGTTTATTGGTTTTTACTCAAGGTTTTGGGCAATTAGTGGAGTCAGGAGAGCTTCATGGTCAAGTTCATCATTTCAGGATTAAAGGTGGAAATGAGGAGATCGATTTCATTAAAGTTGATCCTAGTTTAAAAAAGAAAAAGCCCGTTTTATTATTTTGTCAAGGTTCAGATCCGACCCCTCTTTTTGTCGATTTAGGAAATGGCACTAAGTTTTTGATAGGTGGAGGTTTATCCAATATTGAATATCGAAAAATTGCGGAAGATTATCATATCATAGTGATCTCAATGCCTTCTACACCCGTTACAGTTCCTGTTCAGAAGTTGGACGATGCTTTTAGATATGTTCAAGATAAAAGTAAACCCAACAATTATACGTCCGAGTTTATTGATAACAATTATTTAGATAACTATGTTGATAGAGGTAATGCAGTACTGAACTATCTAATGAATCAAAAATGGGTAGACGAAACTAAAATCGTGGTTTTTGGACATTCTCAAGGTTCTAAAGTTGCTGCGAAAATTGCAGTAAGCAATCCTAATGTTACGCACCTTGGGTTGTTTGGTGCTAACCCAAATGGGAGAATAGATCAAATGATTCGTGAGCAACGAGATGCTGCTGAGAAAGGTAAAATCACTTGGGAAAAGGCGGAAGAAAACATTGCTTATTGGGAGAATCTATGGAAGGATATTAATAATCCAGATTCTTTGGCGATTCACCCAGAGTACAAAGCTTGGAAAACGTTTTCCGAACCATTTATAGATGATTGGTTGAGACTAGAAATGCCAGTTTACCTTTGTTATGGAACCAATGATATAGTTGCCGATTTGTGCGATGTTGTAAAGCTTGAGTTCATTAAAAAAGGAAAAGATAATTTAACGGTTAAACGCCAGCACAACTTAGATCATAACTTTTTTGAACAACCTCCTAATGCTAAAAAAATTGCACACTGGAAACCTGTAATGACTGAGTTTTTGAAATGGGTGGATTATAGTAATCAGGAATAAATTAAAGTATTCCAGAAAATTACTTCTGCTGCGAGATCGGAAAATTATCAAGAGTTTACCCGAGTTTACTAGTATTGTAAAAAATGGTACCGGGAATATAATCTTACGCCAAGATTTTTTAGGCATTTCCTTAGATCTAATGTATAAAGGGA
>JAHDFW010000212.1 GCA_020627945.1 Cytophagales bacterium | reverse complement strand
TGTTGAAGTGTATAAAGACCTAAGTCACGTTGCCATTTATGAGACCAGTGCGTAGATTGAAATAATGGTGCAGTTTGTTTATCTGCCCAATGATAAAATTTCAAATGTTCAAGTCGATCTTTGCTGTAGTTTGCTAAACCACTTAATCCACCTTCTTTTACATGATGAGCTAATGATTGTCCATCCATTAATGCCATACTTACACCTTGACCCAACTGCGGACTTAATCCATGAGCGGCATCTCCAACAACCGCAATTCTACCTTTATGCATAGATTTAGATTTAATTCTACCATAATTGGTGAAAATTATATCATCCATAGATTTAATCTGATCTAAGTACGAACCTGAATCTGGATCTAATTTTATTGCTTCATTCTTCCAAGATTCAAGACCTGCTTTTTTCTTCTTCTCAACGTCTTGCATCCAAATACCGAAGAACAGGTTAACTAAAGGTGTTTTGTTATTTTCATCTGGGCCCAAACCAATAGGCATAAATCCCATGAGTTTTTTAGTATCTACGTAGCGTTGATAAATCCTGTTTCCAATTTTGAAATTAGTGTCTTCTAATACATGCCACATTGCTCCAAATGGATACCAATGTTCTTTGTATGGAATTCCAGTATTTTTTCGAAGTGTTGAACGTACTCCATCTGCTACAACCAATAAATCAAATTTACCTAGATCATTTCCTTTGGAATCTACAGGGATTATTTCGGAATTGGTTTCTTTAAAATTGGTTATGTCGGAATTGCTGATTACCGGAATTTCGTTTTTGGCTAACTCTTGATGCAACATCTGGAATAACATTCCTCGATGGATGCCTAAGGCGTGATCAACTCCTTTAAGATCCGAAAACTTCAAGTTTAGTACAGCCTTGTCATTCTGATTAAGACCATAAAGTTGATTGATAGGAGTGGCTCGTTGAATTGTTTTTTCTAGCAGTCCAAGTTTCTTGAGCATCCACATGCCAGTGGGTTGAAGCATGAAACCAGCACCGATTGGAAGGGGAGTAGGTACTCGTTCAAACACCGTACATTCAAATCCAGCTTTTTGAAGAAAAAGAGCTGCTCCAGCACCCGCAGGGCCGCTACCTACAATCGCAATTTTACGTACTTCCTTCACTGTTGTAAAGGTAAGTAAGCTTTGTTAGAAAGCCATATTCTTCCCGTGAAATTTGATTATTTAAATTCAAACTGAAGTGCAACAAATTGAAATCATTTTCGTACCTATATGCAACTAAATTAACCAAACTCATTATGCTTAGAAATAAAAATATCCCTCTCATTTTATCTATTCTAAGCGGTTCAAGCTTGGGGACTTTGGCGTTTGATGCTATCTTAGGTCAGATTGAGACTTCTACCTTGTTTTATATCTATCATGGTGTTGGTATTCTTTTGTTTCTGATTTCCTGTGTTTGGTTTATATGGTTAGGTAGAAAGGAAAAAGAGGAGATTACACACCGATCTTGAGTTTACATTACTTTAAGTAAGTACTGAAGCGTATTTTTACCAAAGATTTCAAATACAATTGAGGAGATGAATGTTATTCTTTATATAGCGTTCTGTTCTTAAAAAAATAAATGTCAGCTAATCTTAACGGGTTCCTTAAATCTTCCTTACCTTTCAACTCAATCAACTAAAGCCCCAAAATGGATCAAGTATTTATAAACAGGTTTCTGAATATCGTAGATTCAGCAGTTAATAGTATTACGATGCTTATTAGCCTTAAAAGACCGCTAAATGAACAAAGTATCGAAGAAACTATTCTACTTCACCTTGAAAGTGGGAACTATCAATACGAAATGATTAAGGCTGACATTGAACGAGATGATGATATTCTTATAGAACGGGTCTTTCATAAAAATACGGACAGTTTTACATGTCTTCCGAAACCTGGTAAGCTTTGGAATGGAAACAAATCCTTAGAAATAAAAGAACTAAGTGAAAGTGAAAGAAATGACTTGCTCGTAGGTTTGCTAACTGGGAATGAGCAACATTTTACTAGAAGTACATCGGGATCTCCAATGACAGAAGCTGTTGCAAAACAATGGATAGACCAATTTTATCAAAAATTGTCCGACGGCGATGATATCGTTAGTAGTTACAACGTAAAACCAGATTTTCTGAACACAGTGGAAGACTCTATAAAAGTTGCACATACTGTACCTGGCTATTTCAATAATAATGGACGAGATTTGGCAATGGTATTGGCTACAAAAGAAACATTATATGTGTTAATGACCAATGGCCGAAGTTAATCGGATCAAGCGGAAACCCCGATAACCATCGGGTTGGGGAGAAATAATATTCATGTATTTTTTTTGTTTATTTGAGCTGAAACCAAAAAAATGTGAAACCCGAAAACTGGAAATCTGAAAAGCCTATTCTCATGAATATTAGGGATGTTTTCAGATTTAAATTTTCTTATTTGCAATGCAATTATAAAAGAAATGAGTTTCCCAGATATTCGGATTGATCCAGTTAATCCCTTGCACAAATAATAATTGATCACTAGCTAATAATCATTCTCCTTTAATTACATCAGTTATTCAGTCAATCTTTGTTTTCGATCACTTTAAAAGTCCAAGTTGCTTGAAATCCATGCCTGTGGGTTGAAGCATGAAACCAGCACCCGCAGGGCCGCTACCTACAATCGCAATTTTACTTCCTTCAATATTGTATGAGTACGAATGAGCAAGTATAATATCCTGACTGTGATGCGTATTTATGCACATTAATTCAATAAAAAGGATTCAATTAGAAAATATTCTAATTTATGTAAAATATTAAAACTATTAGTAGTAGTAGGTTGTAAGATGTTGTTAATAAGGTGTTTACGGGTTTATATGTCATTTTGTATCACGAATAGCAGTAGGTTATTTTTATTAATACAGGGGAGGCGTAGCAAATTATTGTTTGGTAAGTTTACATATTAATTCACTTTTTCTATTTTTAATTTAAAGGTTATAAAAAGAAAACCCAAAAAATCGCGGAAACGACCAGACCAAACACGGAAGGTTAAGGAAGGCTTTGCTTCAAAACAAGCAAAAGAGACACCTTCCTCTGAATTAGCTTTACAAAATGGTCCAGCACAAGGTGCTTTAACCCATGGGGCGTTGGGTGGTGCTGCAACTCCATTTGGAGAAGCAAAAGATAATTCGGCTGGTTTAAAGAACACTTTTGCCCAACTTTCATCTGAAGGATTTATAACCCCAGAGTCAGAAATTGGTAACTCAAATCTCGAAACTAAAAACTCGTTAGCGGAAACTCAAAACACGGACGTAATACAACAACAAACTCTAGCACCGCCTCTTCCTGTTGTTCAGCCCGTTGTTCCTTTAGATTCTGAGAATAAAGTGAATTCAGATTCATCTGCTGAAGAGAAGAAAGAATCTGCGACTGAAAAAATAACACCAAGTGAATCCTTGGATTCTAGTGCTGAAAACCCAAATGATGCACCTTCAGATAACCCGGTGGACGAAATTGCTCAGCAACAGGAGCCTTTGCTATCCAGTGGACCCGGATCAATTGATTCAGATAAGAGTGTTAGTTCAAGTGGTGTAAGCGACTCCAGCACCGCTGGTCAGAGCGTCTCGAATGAACCTAAGACCTCAGGCGAGGAAACGGGCGCAGCCCCCTCGATTCAAGAAGAAGCCAACAAAGAAAAGCCAAAAGAAAAAACTTCCAAGCCTCAATTACTAGATGCAGCAAGCATAGCACCAGCTCCTGCTCAGGTAGAAATAGACACTTCCAGTTCGGATGCGGCACTGATTTCTGCTATTGACTCGGCACCATCTGCCATTCCTACTGCCATGAATAAAGTTGGAGGAGCACTACCTGTAATTCAAAATGATGAACGGAAGGAAATGCAAGGGAGTGTTCCTGTTATTGATCAGCCAACGGGTGTACCTACCTTAAGCGAAAAACGTAAACAGAAGCAACGACCTACTTCCAAAAAGAGAAAGTCTCCTGCACTTGTTAAGTCTAAGAAGTCTAGACGTAAAAATAGTGCCCTTGAAGTAAAACATGGAAATTTGGCACCGGCTCTTATCTCACAAAAGAAGCCAAAATTTTCTAAGAAGAAGGGAGCATTAAGGGCACAGGCAGCCATGTTTATGACTTCCATTCCTACCAAAGATCCTGGAATTAATACATCGGCTGGTAAACGTCCAAAAGCTGACTTTACAGGTGCAGCAAACCCTGATTTAGTACATAAGAATCGCTCTAGGAACGATCAGTCTGTGGCTAATGAGTATAATCATTCAAATCAGGAATTAAATAAGGACTTTGGGGAGAATATGATTTATCCGGACATTAAGCGGAAAAAGCTAAAGTCCAGAAAGAAATTTCCAAAAAAGAAAGGGAAGCAAGTCGGTGGATACGAGAACATCTCACTAGATCCGATGAGCCGTCCCATGGTTGACGAAGGTTTAGGGCTTCATTATACAGAACAACTCCAACAACAGAAAGGAGAGGTAAATGAAGGCAAGTCTCAAATGGTGAATGATGCCACTTTAAAAAGAACTGAAGCCGTAGACAAAATTGCCGCAGAGGATGCTAGAGTAATAGATTTGCAGCAAGGCGAACAACATGGATTAGCACGGTCCGTTGAGGCTCAACGACGCGATTGGGCTGCACATAACGAAACCATTCAAGACGAGTATCATAAGAAGTCCAATGCCAAGCAACGAGAACTGGATCAAACCATTGAGACCGAAACCAAAAAGAATGATCAGGATATAGAGAAAACTCTTTCGGATGCTGAGCAGGAGGCCGAAAGAAGACGTGTTGAGACTGAAAAGGAGGCCGAAAGAAAAAAGAAAGAAGCTGAAAAGGAACAGGAGAAGAAAGGTTTTTGGGATCAACTTATAGACTCGATTTCCGAGATGTTCGCAGTTATGAAAAAAGCAGTTTCAGAGCTTTTTGATAAGTTGCGTAAGGGAGTTAAAATCCTTATTGAAAAGGCCAAGGCAAAAGTTAATCAGTTTATTGATCGACTTAGAGACAAGGTTATAGGCTGGATTGAAAGTGCTGGAGAAGCCCTAAAGGAATTTGCCGACTATGCGTTAGAAGATTACCCAAAGGCACGAGATTGGTTCAAGAAGAAAATTGATCAAGGCGTTGATTATGCGGTAGAAAAAGTAAACCAATGGGCCGAAGATCTTAAGGCGTTCGCCAACTACATGCTCGATCGTTTGGGAGATGCCTTAATCTTCCTATTGGATGTTTACGAAACTATGATTCAGGCTACGCTAACGGTAATGGAATTCGTTACGGTAGGTATGATTGAGGTGATGAAGATCATCACTACACTTACAATGGCAGCATACAATGTGGGAGATCATTTTATGGGCCAATTGTCCGAAGAGTATTTAGGAACCAACTTGTACGAACCACTTCCTTTTGAGCGTGAAAATAACTTCCCAGACGGCGAAGTAGACGAAAATGCCCTTGCTGGATCTAATTTTGGTGGATTAGACTCAGAATTAGCAGGGATGTTAGCACAACCATCTTTGCCAGAAAACTCTGTAGAAATGGACGAAGTAGAGGAATTAAACCTTGAACCGGAATTTTTAGAAGGACTCAACTTGTCGGACGATAAACCGTTGGAGTTTGACGGAGCAAACGATCCGTTGATGCTGAACGACTTAGTAGGAGCAGGCATGCAATCTGGCACATCGGGAGATGGAGCTGAAGGTGGAGAAATGAGCTCCATCCCTCAAAAACCATTAACGATCCGTGAAGAATTCGATAACTTCCTTGCCAACATGGATCAGCCAGCTTCGGATACCAGTAATGAGCCTAAAGAGCAAGCAACAACCGAAGCAGTACCTGATGAATATAAAATAGGACCTTTGACTCCTGGAATGCGAGGAGAATTTGTTTGGGAGCAATTTAAAACAGCCGTTTCGAACTGGTGGAAAGAGAATTGGGTAACCATAGTAGTCGTGGGTATTATTTCATTGATCGTCCTTATTATTCTAGAAATTGTAACAGCAGGAGCAATTACCGCATTGATTCCGCCATTATTAGACTTGCTTATGGTTTACTTCCTTGCTGAAGCAGCAGCTAAAGTAAGTGGCAAATTGTATGATTATTTCAAATTTGGTTTTGAAGGAGACGTCGATAATTCATCGAAATCATTGGCGCGAGGTTTAGCAATCTTAGTAGGAGAACTGATCATGTTTGCTCTGTTTGAATTAAAAGCCGTAATGAAGGCCCTGAAAGGCGGAATGAAAGGAGTTACCAAGCTTGCCGTTAATTCTATTAAAACTACGTTAAAGGCTGGAGTTAATGCCACGAA
>JAHDFW010000211.1:4536-6350 GCA_020627945.1 Cytophagales bacterium | reverse complement strand
TTATAAAAGGTAATGAATTCCCCAGATATTGGGATTGATCCCTTAGTAGTTCCAAAATTTTTGAAACAGCGGACTCCCGTTCAAACCGTAACGTCATTTCTGATATTGCAGAGCAATAGTCAGAAATCTGGTAATTAGCACCATACTAAATTCACCAGATTTCTGACTCAGTACTTCGTACAGATCAGAAATGACGGCGCGTTTTTTACTTCTTAGCGTTGGTTTACACCTGTTTTGTTAAACTATGTTGCATAGTCTATACTTAGATACTAACAATGTCGAAGTAAAGTGCTACTCAATCCAATAAGTAGTCGTTCTTCTTATAATAATAAATTCTAAACTGATCATCGTATTCAAAAGCATATGGCACATAACCTTTTGCCAAAATAAGTTCGGTAACGATAGCCATATTAAAACCTGCTGAATCTATAAATGATTCTGAAATGTATAATACCTCCTGAGGGTGATCAAATTTAGTAGAAACGTGAGATTTTATTTCTAGAAGATTATTAAATATATCTCCGTTGTACGAATTTTCGAAAGATTCTGCATGCTGATGCTGACATACACAAAAAGCTAATTGCTGTGCAGCTAATTCCTCGCATTTTACTCTAGAATTAACAACAGACAAGGAATCACAACTTTTAAACATTTCAGTAACCTCCATACCCTTAATCACCTCACAAATTTCACACTTCGGTTTGTTTTCTTTTGGCGGTTTTTGACAACCCAGCATAGTAATTGCTATTAGCAATACTAAACCATTTGCTCCTATCCAGTTCACCCTATTATTAACTTTAATGAAGAACTTTATAAATACTTTGTGACCAAATCTGCAACAGTCAATCCCGCAGAGTTTGCAGCAATCGAACTATACTCCTCCTCTCCCAACTGTTCTTTAACGTTCTTTTCTACCGCTAATAATGGTTTTTCATCTGGTGGTTCAGGAAAGATGTTTTGTTCTTTGAACAATCTTCTTGCTACGGTTGCTACTTCATGGGCTCCTTTGTAGTCTTGCTTCTTATCCAATAAAAATGCCGTCGCTATTAATCCATACGCATCCTGTTTACCTGGATTAGCCTCATTATAAAGTTTGTAATATGTAGAAATAAGTCGGTTGGCCTCTTCAAAGTCACCTTTTTCTGTAGAAACGAACGATTTATTGAAATGATCAATCATAAACATTCCTTTAGCCCCTAATGCTTCGCTAATGGACAAACTCTCGTTATAAAACGCTTCTGCACGATCCATATTTCCAATTAACCTCCACATCTCCGCATTCATATGGGCCCTTTTCATCATCCATTTTTGATCTCCCGAAGTTTCGGATAATTGCTTAAGTTGATCACTCAATTCTGCCAAACGTGTAGTATCTAGAGTTCTTTGAGCATTTCTACACAATGAAGACAATGCCCCTCCTATCAATGTATCATTTTTGGTTTCTCGACCATACTCTAGTACTTTATTTGCTACGTCTATAGATTCGGCATCTTTATTCTCTTTAAACAATTGATACGCCTCGCTAAGCATTTTTTTAGCATCGGACGATGTGTTAATCCCAGATTTTGATTCAATCGAAGAAATAGACTCCTCAACCTTTTCAGTAGGGTTACAACCTGACAACAATGTTGCGATAACAATAACTAAAACGAGTTTATTCATATTGGTATAAATTAAAATAGAATGATTTTTCTACTACAATAAAAAGTTAAATATATCAAAAATCCATCTAAGAATGGAACAACCCTATATTTTAAAATACAAGAAAAATACATTAATTCGTATATTGTACACACAATACTAACTTGACTAAC
>JAHDFW010000211.1:0-4436 GCA_020627945.1 Cytophagales bacterium | reverse complement strand
AACTAACCAATGAATCGTAGATCATTTCTTAAGAACAATAGTTTTATTTCTTTAGGACTATGTTTTGGAATCAATGGCTTGAATTCCGTTCCTAATTTGGATGAAATACTGAATGTATTAGAAAATGAATTAACCTCAGATGACGAGAACCGAAAGTTAGCTCTAATCGAGAATGCAATTTTCAGTAATTCTAACCTTTCGGATGATCAAATAATGAACTCGTTCACCACCAACTTCCGGATAAATTATGGAGAGAGACGAAATGGTAAGTTAACTTCAAAAACGCGAAATGCAATTAAAGATAATTCACCATTAACTTTTGATGAGGTAGTGGCTGCTTGTAACTATCAAAATAATGCGAGTTTGGGTGACTTTCTACCTAAATTAACTGAATTTGGTTATTCTGCCTTAGGAGGTTTTGGAGTCAGTATAGTGGCTGGCACGGTACTCTCTACTGCTCCAGTAAGTATTCCATTATTGGCTACTGGCGTGGGATTGGCTGGACTTGGCGTTGGTGGAGCAAGTTTAGCCTCATACATTGGTGATATTCGTAAACAACAAAACGAACAAATCTGTATTAAAACGGTCAACGATTTTAACCAAATGTCCAAAAAGGATCAAGAGTTTATAACGTCAGACGAAGTACAAAACCAAGTAATTATTCCTTTCAGGAAGGAAACAAGGAATTTAATTGAAGAAAATAAAGACAGTTCTCTGCTGCGCCAGACCGAAGAAAAAGTACAAAATAGTGGTGCTTCCAATTTGGAAGAAAAGCAAAGGGAATTTTTGAAAGCATATTTAGATGCGCTTCGGGAGGAACATGAACGTCGGGAAGAACAGGTTAAACAAATTCAATCTCTTGAAGAACGAAAGAAACTTTTAGAAAAAATAGAACGAGAAAGTGCGGAAAACTCTAACAAAATTTATCTCGCAGAAGTTTTCATAAGCAAAATACTTGGTGACCCTACTGCAGGTAGAAACTTTGCTAAAGTAGCTAATTCCATCAATCAAATGTACACATCGTACAGTAAATTCATAATGCAACCGCCTGCAATAAGCACTGTAGCGCTAAGTGCAAACTGGGTTTCGGCTGGACTGGTAATTATGTCTGTTTTAGAGGGAGGCGGAAACGGAGAAGCCGAAGCCTGGAAGGCCCTCTTTAAACAATTGAAACAGCTCACAGAACTTGTAATCGAAGGTTTTAACTCAGTTTTGAAAAATCAACAAGCAATCCTGGAAAGGCTTGCCAACATTTTTGATCTAATTCAAACCAATGGAATAATTGAACAAACGTACTTGACCGAAATTAAACAAACCTTAGAAGGGATCGAGCACAAAATCAACAAATTAGAATTGGATACATACATGAATAAAATTGTTGATTCTAATTCTCAATTAAACACGCTGTTTGGTGATAAAAGTTTTAGTCTGCGCAAGGATAGCTATAGAGTTCCTTTTAATAATTTCATTACCAACTATGTAAATCACTCAACATTATACGCAAGCAGTATTGAGTCTTTATCTGGATATAATGCGAATGTAACCAGTGCACAACTTATTAAACGTACAAAACAAAATAGTAGTTTAGAGCAGCAAATTGGTTTGATTCCTGTGGTTCACAGACTTTCGTCCTTTGTCAATGTAAATCTAGAACATAACAAATATGAAGGAGCAATTGCCAATCCTATAGAATGGTCAAGAGGTGTTGGACTCTACTTAGAAGCAATATCTTTTGGTAAACCAAAGTCTCTGTATGTCAAAAATCACATTAAAAAATTCACTGCACAAGGTAACTTGTTGGCTTCTTTTGCCCGAGACTATAGCAATCCTAACACAATAAAGCAGATAAGTAATCAATTTCATGAAATTTCTACCCAATTAGCGTCCAAATTGGCAAGCTGGGTCACAAAAGAATCTAATAATCTTGGAATTAAAACCTACCTTCCAAATTACTTAAGTTACAGTAGCTCAAACGTTCGAAAATTAAATAGAAATACGTTCCGCAAAATTAATAATAGCGGTCATCAAAAGCACAACTGGAATGCGGAGCGCGATGCTTTGAGAAGTAGTTTTAGCGGAAAAAGTCGTAAAATATGTATCAACGAATACGATGGATTCAATAATAACGAACCTCTTTACACCACGGATCTCAATATTCATGAGATGCTCAAGTTTTTGAAAAATCGTGGAATTATAGATTACAGCGTGTCTTCTAAAGTTGCTAACAACAATTATCACACAAAATATAAAAGACACACCATCAAATTCAAGAAACGTTTTCTGAGAGGACTTAAAATTACATTTTTTGAAACAAAACGATGGGTGGCAGGAAAGCCTCATCAAGGGCCATTTCATCCATTCACAAAAATTGATTTCGCAGCTGGAATAGATGCTTATAATAACATTGGAACCAAGATTAACTCTTATCAATGGAAAAGTAAAGCCCAACAGCTCTTAAACAACCACAGCAATCCTGAACGATACTTTCTAATCCCTTCAGTATACCCAAAAAACCATAACTCTTCAATTAATAAATTTCGATACAACTTTACAGATTTGATTGTAAATGAAGTGGCTTGGGAAATTAGAGATCTAATAACCAAAGTAGGTAAAAATGTGTCTCTTAAAAAGCAAATATTATTTGAGTCTAACTTACCTGTTTCTTCTAAAATGGATTATACGGGTTACTTGTTAGCTTCAACACGATCGCTACTTCAGTATCAGGAAAAAAGCGCTCCTGAATATGCTTATATGAACTCCAATTGGCGGAATATTCAAATAACCTCTCCTCTTCTTAACTTACCGGAGTTTAGTTTCTTTGAAGATTTGCTTTATCATCTACAGCAGTCTCTGTTAAATACTGATTTTATGAATATGAATAAGAATCAAAAATGGAAATCGACTGTCGGTTTATTGAGACAAAATCATAATAATCTAAAACCTTTCGAAACTTATGTGACCAACCTCTTGAAAGAAATTATTTCAAAACAAAAAGACACAATAGCATCCGAACTCGGCGAATCAACTGAAAGTGTTAATTTCAACTTAAATTATACCCTAGCAATGCTTCAGGCTTACAACTCTAATATTAACCTTGCTGACGAATAAAATAGGTCATACATAGTTCTGTTAAGGAAAACCATATAAGTTAGATTTTCTACATAACTTGCGGCAACTGATGGAAGTATTATACCTAATGCTTCTTATCATACCGCTACAATTCAGAATCTGATCTATTTTAAAGTCTCCGAAACATGTCAAATCAGCCCAAAATAAAATCACGTCTTCATCAAAGAAATAGAAATCGTGAACCTTATGATCTTAAGGCTCTTCAAGTTTGCACACCGGAGCTTTCGAACTATCTTAAACCTAATAAATACGGAGCTGAATCGGTGGACTTTGCTCATCCAAAAGCGGTAAAAGCACTCAATAAAGCGCTCTTAAACCACTATTATGGAATCGAGAACTGGGATTTCCCTGACGAAAACCTAACTCCTCCAATACCTGGTAGAGCTGATTACATCCATTATCTAGCAGACTTATTGTGCGAACACAACTATGGTAAATTTCCAGAAGGAAATAAAATAACCTGTTACGATATAGGCACTGGTGCTAGTTGTATCTACCCTATTCTTGGGGTTACTGAATATGACTGGAACTTTATCGGTTCGGATATTGAACCGAAATCCATTGAATCTGCTACGAAGGTCATTGCAGCTAACCCCACGCTCACCAACAAAATAGAATGTCGTCTTCAAGAAAATCCGAAAGATTTGTTCTATGGCATTATCGGTCGCGAAGATAAAATAGATTTAAGCATGTGTAACCCTCCGTTTCATGCATCGGCGGAAGAAGCCCTAAAAGGCACAAAACGTAAACTAAAAAACTTAGGTAATAAAGATGTTCAAAAACCTGATTTGAATTTTGCAGGTGTAAGTAATGAATTAATTACCGACGGTGGTGAACATCGTTTCGTGCACAAGATGATACGAGAAAGTTCTAAGTTTGGTAAAAATTGCTATTGGTTCTCTACTCTAGTATCTAAAAAGACTAACATTCCCGGGTTTGAGAAGTTGCTCCAAGACTTAGAGGCGAAAAAAGTCCGAATTATACCAATGGGTACGGGTAACAAATCAAGTCATGTAGTAGCATGGACCTTTCTTTCTAAAGAAGAACGTATAGAGTGGACTAAAGAACGCTGGAAAGCCAAAAACTAAACAAAGTCTCTCTATTCGGCTTCTATTATATTTTTCACTCTCCCAACTTCATTGGTTTCCAACATTACCTTGATTCCATGAGAATGCTTGGGAGCACTGGTCAAAATTGCTTTAACAATCCCTTGAGTTAATTGGCCACTCCGTTGATGCTGCTTTTTCACAACCTCAACTTGCATCCCCACTTTTATATTGTTTCGAATAGTTCCTTCGTTCATTTTT
>JAHDFW010000017.1 GCA_020627945.1 Cytophagales bacterium | reverse complement strand
TCCAGAAGGTGCTATAATCTCAAGATCCACTCCATCTCTATTAAGTTGAGCCGCAAGTTCTGGGTCCGTCTCCTTCAAGTTCAGGAGATATCTGTTCATCCCCTCAAGTGTACGGAAGTTGTAAGACTTCTTAGTGCCATCTGGATGGTTAATTAACAATACATAGTCTTGATCACTTTTAAGGTTATCATCTAGAATAGGCCTGCTATCTCTTTCGAGCAACCAAACCTCATTCATGTTCTCCAATGAAGTGAATTTGAAGTATCGTTTCTTACCGTACTCTACTACTTCCATACTAAACTCTTCATTGTTTCTAAGCTTATCGGCTAGTATCGGGTCAGTCTTTTCAAGGTTTAATAGAAATTCGTCCATCTCTTTCAATGTCTTGAACTGATATGTCTTTCGAGCACCGTCTGGCATAATCATAGCCAATTGAAAATCTTCATCATCTTTCAACTGATCGTCCAACATGATTCCGTCAAGATCTAATTTACCATCACGAACGTCTCCTTGCATTTTCTCCAAGGTGGTAAACAAGTACTTTTTCTCTCCTCTTTGTCCTATAATCTTCACCTCATAATCACCTTGTTTTCTAATTTGATCGGCAAGAACTGGGTCATTCTGATCTAAATTCAATAAGAACTCATCTAATTCCTGAAGTTTTCTAAAGTGGAAGTTCCCTTGATCGCCGTATTGAGTTTTGATTACTAAAATCATATCCTCATTATCTCTAAGAGAATCGACAACAAATTGATGCTCAGGGTCCGTAATTTCAAAGTAACGGTCCATTTGATCCAGCGTAACAAAACGATATTTCTTTACTTCGTCATCACCATGCTTTAAGGTAAGAGCGATATTAGAATCTTTTGCAAGTTTATGATTTAGCCAATGATCGGAAGAGTCCAAATGACTCACGAAATCATCCATATCCTCTTCGTTTTCAAACTCATACATATAATGCCACCCTTTGTGATCCTCAAAATCAGCCGTATAGGCTTTATGTGCTGGAGCAGGCTGAAAAAGTGTATAAGTACTTATATGGTCTAACTTTTTATTGTATCCTCTCCAGTTCAACATAATTTCGTTGGTACTGTAATTCTGACTTGTAAAACCTAGGGTTGCCTCACGAGAATAGGATAACCACAGATTTTTTGTAGGAGCAATTCCTATACGAAAAACTCTTCCTCCATTTGATCTTCCTCCAAAGCCAAGTTTAAATCGTTTCTGGTAAGAAAAATCAAGATTCAAATCTCCATATCCAGCTTGACCATTATTTTGAGCCACCCAGAATGTACTTGGGGTTATAACAAGATTGTTGCTAAATCTCCAGTCCCACTTCAGAAAACCACGATTAACAGAATTTAGAAGATAAACACCTTGATTTACTTCTGATCTTAACGGTGCAGAAAACCCAAAATATACGTTTCTTAGTCTAACTGCTCCTCCAAATTCGGCATATAAGGATGTTCCAACCGGATTGCTTAAAACTACATCGCTTAAATCTTGGATAGGTCCTGCGTTCGCATCAACCCCGTATCTGTACAGCCCCAAGGAAGTTCCGAAGGAAACATAGCTCCTTTTAGTTGGTCCAAGCAAAAAACGATAGGAATAAGACCCTACTAAGTTAGAAGTGGAAATTAATCCTGCTGCATCTGCATTTAGCGTTATTCCTACTCCCGATTTTGGACTTACTAAAAAGTCTCCTGAAATATAATTGGAAGTTGTTTTGCCGAACTGCGCCCATTGATTTCTGTAAATGAAGTTCACATTATAATGCCCTTCCGCCCCTGCAAACGCCGGAGATACCATGTACATATTGTACAAGTATTGATTCATCAACGGTCGCTGTTGTCCATTTGAGAATATTGGAAACATAGAGATCCCAATTACTAGCGTGATTATATTTTTAAGTAAGCGTTTTGTCATAACTGCCTTAACTAATTTCTTGATTGTTTAATTTGATCTATTACCTGTTGGTTCCTATTACAGTGAAAGTTCCTTTTTTCAACGGTATAGACCCTTCTCCACTATTGTTCTCTTCAAATATCTCGTAGTAATAAACTCCATCTGGATAGATTCTACCGTCACCATCACTTACATTCCAGTCATTATTATAATCAACGGTGTTATAAATGTTTCGTCCAGCTCGATCATAGACCCAAATAGTTCTTCCTTGCAGCAACAACGGTTCATTTACGGTAAGAAAATCGTTTGCACCATCACCATTAGGTGTTACCAATTCGTAAACTATAAGGTCGTCTAAATTAGGTATTGCTTGCTCAATATTAACTGTAAAAGAATCAACCGCTTCACAACCTAAACCAGCTGCAGACATCCAACCTTTCACATAATAAGTAGTTGTATCTTCAGGAGATACTTGTGGGTTCAATCCAAAAGGGTCATCTATAAATTGGCTAGGAGTCCACTCTACAAAATTCACATCATTGTAGGTTACAGGAACTTCAATTTGATCGCCAGCATTAATTGTTGCTGTGTTTGAGGCCATAAAAATTCGTGGCCCAATAACTGCAACTTCGGTCAGACAGGTAGATGTGTTATTCGTCCCGTCTTTAACTTCCAAAGTTAGTTCAAATGTCTGTCCTATATCATTACAGGTAAATTCCAGTTGTCCTTGTACCTGAAAGAAAAGTGTTGGGTCACATAAATCATAAGAACCTGCATCAAGGTCCGTCCAAGTAATGCTTCTGCTTATAGTACTATCCAGAAAAATATCTAAAAACGGTTGACATAATGCCACTGGAAATTCATCCGCACTAACGGTTATTGAAATAAGACCAAATTGTTTTGTACATCCTGCTCCATTATCTGCAAAAATGCTAAACGTCTCATTACTCGTCAAAGCTCCGGTATTGAACCAAAGTGTATCCCCTGTTCCAGCAATTGGTCCGGTTACTGGATTGCTACTCATATCATAGAGATAATAATTAACTCCTAGGTCTGAGCTTGTCATTACAATATCTGTATTGCCATTTACACAAACTACAGGCTCCAGCTCATATAGTGCGTGCGCTGTTAGCTCAGTAATACCAATTGTAAAAGATGGAAATTGCTTTGTACAAAGTATATCTGATGTAGCTTTAATATAGTAATCCACTGGGGTACTCATTAAGCCTGTAGAAAAATATAAGGTATCTGAATTACCAGTTTGGGAAGGACCTATTTGCGCGTTATCCGAGGTTCTGTGTAATGAATAGGTAATTAGTGGCTCAGAAGCTACTAATTTAATTGTGGCGGCACTATTCAAACATACGGCTGCATCGGCCAAAACGGTACGATCAGCAACTACCTCCGCAATGACGGTAAATAAATCAAAATCTTTGGTACACCCAAATCCTTTATCACCTTGAATCATAAAGGCAGAAGATACGTTCATCGCATCTGTGTACGCAAACATTGTGTCTCCTGTTCCAACAATTGGTCCATCAACAATGATAAATCCGTCTGTATTAATCAGAAAGTAATTTACTCCTGGCTCTGTTACTGCTAAAGTAACCTCTGCTGTATTTCCAGCACAAACACTTGTTTCTGGAAGAATATTCATATCCGAGATTGTGTCTATAATGTTTATGGAAATGTCTGGATAAGGCTGAAAGCAGCCTGCGCCGTTATCAGCTTCAACAAAGAATGTCTCACTCTTAAATAAATCGCCAGTAAACAGCAATATTGTATCTCCGGTACCAGATATGGGACCAGCAACTAAAGAACTATCAGAAACATTTATTAGAACATAATCTATTCCAACATCAGAACTCGTAACTACTACATGTGTACCTGCTCCATAACACAAATTAGGGTCGGTCGTATAAGAATTATATATGTTAATGTTACAATCTGGACCAGCCTCCGCAGCACCTATATCAGGAGCACCTGAACGAGATTCAAAACAAATATCATCTATAGAAGCACCATTTGCGTTATCTATTGCTGCGCTCGCGCCAGAGGGTTTGTATACTACTTTTCCTAAACAGTTGGAACTCACCAAAAGTGGATCATTGGTTGAAAACCATGTTCCTAAAAGCGAAACTCCAACAATATTGACATCATTAAAGGCTACAAAACCAGCGGAATCATACAAATCTCGGTTACCGGTTGCATTCGTATTACCCCAAACTATATTGTTCGACATAGAAATTGGACTGGTCAAAAAATGTTGAGAATAAATACCTCCTACTTTCGAAACTCCAGATCCTAAAGTAGAATTCAAATACATAGTATTGTGAATGAAGTTTATTGAATTATCTGGCCCTAAACTGGCAAAAGCTCCACCCGAAATCCCTGTTGAGTTATTAGTGAAACTATTATTTTCAATATGAAGCCCGGTTAAAGTATCTACCGCTATTGCTCCTCCATAAGATCCAGAAGTATTAGCTTCAAATGTGCAATATTTGATAGCACCGCTTCCGTAGTTAGCATAAATTGCCCCTCCGTTTCCAGATGCATCATTAGACTCAAAATTCACATTATTCAAATCCAAAACACCAAAGCTACGAATAGCACCTCCATTACCTGTAGAATTCCCCCCTTTTAACGTCAAATCTAGCAGAGTTAACGGATCTACACCGTTCACAACGTCAAAAATCCTACTATTAGTCGATGCGTCAATTATCGTGTTTTCTGGCCCATTACCTTGGATTACTACCGAAACTAATACCTGAATTTCACCCGAAGTCAATACAATTGCCGCCCCATCAATTCCTAAATCAAAAGAAATGAAATCGGTAGCAGCGGATGAATTAGCTTGAGCCATTGCATCTCTCAAACTACCAGGTCCAGCATCATTGGTATTTGTAACTATATAAGTTGCAGGGGGCGGATCATAGCGTGAACACCCAATATCTGGAATCGGATCTCCCGGTATCGAATGCAATCGTTCACAAATATCATCTACTTGAGCACTTGCTCCGCCATTGTCGATAGCAGGGCTTCCCGCTTTCGGAGGTAAACCAAATACTGACCCACAAATAACTGGGGGATCAAAGTCTTCTCCAACATCCGAATAAGCAAAAGTGTTGGACCCTGAATTAAATTCCACATAGTTGGCATCATTAATTCCTAATAAAGACGAACCATAAAAGTCAGTTTGTCCTGAACCCGTCATATTATCGGCTAGGATATTATCATTCAAAAATACTCCGCCTGCTTGTTTAACTTCCATTCCACCACAAGCCGATGCGCTAACTTCTGCCGTAGAATTCCCCACTATAGAGTTATTAGCGAAAGTAACATCTGCGTTATTCAAAGAAATCGCTCCTGCGCCAGTAACAATAGCCTGATTATTAAAGAAGAGGCAATTTGTGAAATTTCCGGTGGACGAAGAGTCCATAAAAATAGCACCTCCACCAAAATCAGCTGTGTTATCAAGAAAATTACATCTTATGGCAAAGATATCTCCATCCACACCTATCGATACCGCTCCTCCTTGATCTCCAGATGAACAGGACTCAATTATAGTTCTTAACATCATTACCTGTCCATTACAATTAATGGCGGCTCCTGCCCCTGAGGTAACAGAACCAGCAATACCAACATCATGAAATTCCACCCTAACTCCGGCAGGAATATTAAAACCTCCAGAACCACCTAAAAAATCAATCATGGTATGCTGTCCACCAAAACCAAATATATGCACTTCTTCAGTGATAGAAATTGCAGAAGTTAACTGCAAAGGAGTACCATCCAATGCTCCATCAAAATAAATTTGATCTATGTCTGGATTGGAGTTGGTTGTTGCTATAATGTTTCTTAAAGTACCTGGACCAGAGTCTGCTGTACTAGTTATTGTAAACGAAGCTCCGTATATGTGAGTAACCGCGCAAAGAATCATGCACGATAAAATTGCTAATATCTTTTTCATAATTTAATGAGTATTATGATAACTTGCACCAAATACAAAGCATTAAACAAGAAAGGCAAATATTTGGGCATTTAAAAGTCAATACAAAAATACACGAAGTTTGCCGATAACCTTGGATTATATTAACTAAATCATATACTTTTAAAAGAATTTTGAACGTCTTCATCATTCCATCCATCTACCCTTCAAAGGATGCTCCAACTTCTGGATACTTCTTTAAGGATCAAGCTCTTTGCCTTTCAAGGAATCATTCCGAACATAATTTCGGCATCTCTCTTTGGGGCCAAAACGAACCAGAAAATCTACTTTGGATCAAAGATCATTTTAAAGTCATTGGTAAACTTTTTTCCTCATTCAAAAGAAAGTCTGGAATGAATGAATTGCGGACTAACCTTACTGAATTTTATACTCCAAGATTTACTTGGACAGGTCGCTTCATGGATGGCAACATGTCTTCTATAGTGAAAGCTAACATGAAGAACTTACAAGAGTTTCAAAAAAAATACGGGAAAGTGAACCTTATCCATGCACATGTATCTTATCCGGGCGGACATATTGCTATGAAACTAAGTCAAAAAACTGGTATACCATATGTGATTACAGAGCACATGACTCGTTTGAAATTTGAGGACTATGTTTATAAAAAACATACTAAGGTGTCAAGCAAGGTCTCTAAACCTTTAATCAAGGCAAATCGAGTAATCGCGGTGAGCAATTCCCTTGCAGAAGATCTTGCGGTTCATCGTAGTGAAGAAGGAATTAGAATCGTTCCTAATTTAGTTGACGAAAACTTTTTTAAACCATCTGAAAAAAGTTCTTCAAATGGGTTTATCACCGTTTTCTGTTTGAGCAACATATTACACTCGAAAGGAATCTATGAACTTTTAGATACTATAGCACGAGTAAAGAGAGTTAACCCTAATGTTCGTTTTAGAATTGCGGGAGAAGGACGAGATTTAAAATACTTCAAAAAACGTGAACAAATCCTAAAAATCGAAGATGTATGTACATGGCTAGGACCTCTTACGCGTGAGCAAGTAAAAGAAGAGATGCAAGACTGTGCTATTCATATTTCTACCAGTAGACATGAGACCTTCGGGTTAACATTAGTTGAAGCTCTAGCTTGTGGAAAACCTATTGTATGTACCATGTGCGGAGGGCCTGAGGATATTGTTCAGGAAAACATTGGTGTAATTGCAGAAACTAAAAGTTCTGTAGATATTGCTAAAAAGCTTTTATACCTTATAGATAATCTTGAAAAGTACCCAGCCGATACTATACGCAATAACTTCGAGGAACGTTTTTCTTCTAAGGTAGTCACGCCTCAAATTTTATCGGTGTACAAAGAACTTGCTGATTAACTCCAACCTAAATCATGGATAAATCGCTTCCAAAATTCACCCTAGCCTGCCTATGTTACAATCAGGCTGAATACGTGATCGAAGCGTTAGAATCGGTTTTTAGTCAGACTTACCCTAACCTTGAAATCATTATTGTTGATGATAAAAGCCCTGACTCAAGTGTAAAAGTAATTCACGAGTATCTCAAGAAGCATAAGGATAAACCAAATGTTCAGTTTATTGAAAATGATGTTAACCTAGGGAATTGCAAGTCGTTTAATAAAGCCTTAAGCTTCTCAACTGGAAAATACATCATGGATATGGCTGCAGATGATATTCTCCTTCCAGAACATGTACAACTTCACGTTGATTTTTTTGAGCAACAAGAAATTAACACTGGATTAATATACTCCAACGCTGAGTACTTTTATTCAGGTAGCAATAAAGCAGCACATCTTCATTTTGGAAAGGCTTCTAAACTTAGAATCCATGAAGGTTGGGTTTTCAAGCATGTAGTTCAAGAGTATTTTATTCCTACCTCTTCTACAATCTTCCGAACTTCTGCTTTAAAAGAACAAAATGGATATGATGAGGAGCTGTCTTTCGAAGACTTTGACATTTGGGTACGTTTAAGTCGAGAATATCAATTTAAGTATTTAGATGTCAACACTGTTAGAATTCGTAAACACCCTAGCTCAATGTCTACTAAGTGGCATGCTCCAAACGATCCTCAAACTTATGATGTCTACAAAATATGCCTCAAAATTGAGCAAATGATTCAAAATGAGGATGAAAAGCAAGCCTTGAAAACCAGAATAGAATACGAAATTAGGATGTGTTTTTTACACGGTCTTAAAAGAGAGTTAAACCTATTCTATGAATTACTCCAGAGAATCCAAGAGGTATCCTTCCCCTATTTCATCTATTACACGATAGGAAAATTAGGCATCCGTTTTATTAAAAAATAATCAGAATACTTACTCCTGAGGAATGGTACCATTGATTACAGTACCTCCTTTTCGTTTTTCTGGATCTATTTCAGGATTCTTAAAACTTGGACGGGGTGATACTTTCTGCTCCGTTTTATTTCTTCCTGCTTCAAGCTTCTCCTGTTCTTTTTTCTGAACACCTTTTTGCTCTTCGTCTTTTTCAGTTTCTTCAAGCAATGTAACATTGCTCTTCATCTTTACAGAACCAATGACAGCCAAAGCTGTATTTTGCCAATAATCTTTACGATTCTTTCTGCAACGGAAACTTACCACCACAATTCTATTATCAATAACGGTAAATACTAAGGCTGTATAATAACTAATTAATGATCTTTTGCTACTCGGGTATCCTCCTGTAAATTCGATAAGACCATACTCACGTCCCTTCATTTCCACCACAGTATCTTGAATAATTTCGATCTTCTTATGCCCCATGAAAATGGTACTCTTATAAAAGCCTTTTAGCATATTGATGTCATCCTCACCCCAAAAGTTCTTGGTAACGTTGATATCTACATCGGTCTCCAAATTAGGATCAGTATAAACCATAGATGGTTTTTTGTAGGTAAAATATCGTTGTGCGATATCTTCTTCTTTCATCTCCACAAAATCAGACGGTAGAGAAAGTGAAATTCCCTTATAAGGTTTAAATTTCTTAAGTTTTTCAGGCTGGTTTTGACCAAACATTAATGAGGTCATACATAGCGTAACTAACAAGAATGCTCCTTTTTTAAGATTCATTACGATAATATTTAATGCGTTGCGTGTTTCTTTCTTTTATAGAAACGGTCTAATTCTGATGTATATTGTGAATTTCGAATAGCTCTTTTGGATCTATTGGTTTACCATGGCTTTTCAACATCTTCTCAATTATTAACTGGACCGCCTGCGGACTTACTCCCAATTTCAATGCCAACTCTAGGCAAAACTCATGTTCCTGCTCTGTTACTTCACCATCTACAAACATAAGTAATATCACCTTCTGTAGGTCAGCAATACTTTGCATTAAGCTCCCCGAATAATTTGGCAATTTATCTTTTAAAACGGACTCAGAAAGATTCAACGGATCCACCTTAAAAAGTGCACAAGCATGCTTTATAAAAGACATTTCAACATCAGATTTAACACCATCTTTCATAGCCATCTGATATAACATGGCTATTAAGGAGTGTTTATTTTCGCTGGATCTAAAATCTGACATGATCTAATTTATTATTCCTCGCCTTTTATCAATCCTTTGTTCTTTAATACGGTTTTCAAGAATTTAACCTGATTGTCGTTATTAAAAATCTTGTAAGGAAAGAACATTAATTGTGCTTTAGAAACGCACAGAACAAATCCTTCTTTTGTTACAAATGCTCTCTTAATCTGATTCCATTTTAATGGCATTCCCTGCTTAGGATTTAGTTTAATAAGGATTTGTTGACTAGTAATTTCGTAACTCAACCGTTCGAATAAAAACTTACCTTGTTCCAACTGAGTCAGTCCTGCAAACTGAATGTACCAGAAAAGCAAGTAACCAATTGCCAAAACTCCAGCACCGATTACCCACCAATACCACGCACTTGGTGTAATAAATGCACCACATGCCAGTACTATTGGAGCAGCTACATACCACCAATCCTTCTTTAAGAGTGCCCACATAGCTAACTGCGTGTATTTTTTAGTCGGCAACTGATATTTACTTGTAACTATCTTCATTTTATTTCATTGCTTTAAGACTGATATCCATACTTTTATACGAGTGGGTAAGTGCTCCAATAGATATAAAATCCACACCTGTTTCAGCAGCTGCAACTATATTGGTTTCATTAATTCCTCCTGAAGCCTCAGTCAGAAATTTGTCTCCTACCATTTTTACCGCCTCAGTCATCATCTCTGGTGACATATTATCCAAAAGTGCACGATAAATTTTACCGTTATCGATGCACTGTTGCAATTCATTTAGGTCCCGCACCTCTACTACAATCTTTAGATCAAGGTTTTTACTGTTAAGATAATCAACCGTTTTGTTAATGGCTTTATCAATACCTCCACAATAATCAACATGATTATCCTTAAGCATTACCATATCATAAAGTCCAAAACGATGATTCGTTCCACCTCCTATTTTCACAGCCCATTTTTCAATTATACGAGCATTTGGAGTGGTTTTACGAGTATCTAACAACTTAGCGTTAGTGTGACTAATCATATCAGTCAGTTTACGAGTGTAAGTAGCGATACCGCTCATTCGTTGCATACAATTCAAAACGAGTCTTTCACCTGTAAGAATAGATTGTGCCTTTCCTTCAACATACAAACCTATTTCTCCATACTTAACTACAGTTCCATCTTCAATTTGAATATCCAATTTCAACTCAGGGTCAACCTCCGCAAAAATATGTTTTGCCAACTCCACACCTGCTAAAACACCTTCACCTTTAATTAATAGACGTGCTTTTCTTTGCGCATCGGCTGGAATTGAAGCTAAGCTAGAATGATCTCCATCACCTACATCCTCCTTGAGGGCGTTTTGGATAAATTGTCGTATGTTTTCGTCAGTTAAATAATTCACGCCGCAAAGGTAATTCTTTTTTATAAAATTTATTCTCTGCCCACCTCTTATTAAGCTGACCAAACTCTAAAACATGGTTTTTTCATATATTTGTAACAGATTGATTCGCATTATATACATTCGGCATGTTTTATGATATGAATTTGTCACGTTCAAAGGTTTTATGAAAACAACAGCAATCAGCATCATTCGATCGTTCACAATATACAGTTTCCTAACATTTAGCTATATACTCCTAGTTTCAAGTATTAGTTATGGTCAGACTAACGATCTAAAATTAGACAATAAGGAAAGACTTGAACTTATAGAGACTTGTGAAAGGCAGATGAATAGAATCGACACCATTAAAAATTGGAGTAACACTAGTGATGTAAAGGCATGGAATAAAAAATACCCTAGCCATCTCAATTTTTTTGAAAAGGGCAATACACAAATGTATGAGTTAATCTCTACAACTGCGATTACACAAAATACTACTCACTTTTATCTAGTAGATAATGAGTTAGTAGGAATGAAAACGGCTGTCCTTCGTTTTAACCGACCTCTAGGGTACGATTCGCTTACCATGGTTAAGAATAAAGATTCCGAATTCCATGACATTTCAAAGTCTAAAAAAGCATCGACTAAAGAGTATGTATATCGTAAAACGGTGCTTAAAGGGATTTACCCTAACGGAAAAACAATTGATGCAATAGTACCCCGAAGCAGTACCCTCGAAATTTGGAAAAGAATCCAAAAAACGTTGAATGACTCAACAACCAAATAAATATGCGGATCCGCTGATTAACTTACCTTTGCGGGTCCTTTTTATTATATTGCAGCACTAAATCTTAACTAAACTTATGAAATACGTTTATTACGTTCTTCACTATATCCTTAAACGCCTTAACGCATTTATTGAGAAGCTAAAGTTATGGGCATATCGCAAAAGGTATTTTTCGTTTCACAATCCTAGACCAGATGACATTATAGTAGCTACGTATGCAAAATCTGGTACTACGCTTACTCAAATGATACTATACCAACTAACTTCCGATGGTAATATGAATTTTGACCACTTCACATCAGTGTCTCCTTATGTGGAAATGGCCTTACAAAACTATGTTAAACTTGATAAGTTGCCTTCTCCAAGATTCATGAAAACTCATTGGAGTTATGAGAATTACCCAAGTAGTTTAGAAGGTAAAATCATTCATGTAGTAAGAAATGGAGTTGACGTTGCCGTTTCTCAACATTACCATTATGCTTCCGTATTTGGAGATGCAAATTTTCAAGCGACCTTTCGTAATCGGTTTATAGGGATGCAAAAAAATTGGTTTTCACACGTAAAAGGATGGTATGAAAACAAAAAAGGTTACGACATTCTCTATTTGCGATATGAAGAAATGGTTGCTGATCTTGAAGGACATGTTAGAAAAATAGCAGAGTTCTGTAACATTCCGATTATTGAAGAAAACATGCCTCGAATCCTAGAGAGATGTAGTTTTAAGTTCATGAAGGAACATCAAGAAAAGCTTTCTCCATACCCGATAAGAAAAATATCTGATTTCGTACGAAAAGGAGAAGTTAATAAGGGTCTAAGCTATTTCACAAAGCAGGACAAGGAAGATTATATGCGACTATACGATGAGCATTTAAGTCCTATTGGATTTGATCACTACAAGATCGAGTAGAAAATAGAATTTGTTAATTTTTGAGTAGAAGTTTCAATGATGTGTTTTAGAAGTAGAACACCATTCGACACTTTTGCTCATTACTCGCTTTCCCCCATTAGGTTTTTAATTTCATTAAGCTTCATGAGTGCTTCTACAGGGGTCATCGCATTTATATTTACTTTTTTCATTATCCCCTGAACGGCATCCCAACGAGGGTCATTCATTTCGAACATACTCATTTGTAAACTGCTTGCAGGAATAGTAATTTGATTATTGGACTTGATATCCTTGCTTTTCTGATCTTCTAGCGATTGGAGTATCTCATTCGAGCGAATTACAACAGTATTGGGAATTCCTGCTAATTGAGCTACATGAATACCAAAGCTGTGATAACTCCCTCCTTTAACAAGTTTACGTAGAAACAAGATTTTGCCATCCACATCTTTTACAGATACGTTGTAATTTTTAATTCTAGGGAAAGTATCAGAAAGTTGATTCAACTCGTGATAATGTGTAGCAAACAACGTTTTTGGTCTACAACCAGCTCCACTATGCAAATGTTCTGTAATTGCCCAAGCTATTGAAACTCCATCATATGTACTTGTACCTCTTCCAATTTCATCCATCAGCACCAAACTTCTATCGCTAAGATTGTGAAGAATGCTTGCAGTTTCTGCCATCTCTACCATAAACGTAGATTCCCCTTTCGACAAGTTATCTGAGGCTCCTACTCTAGTAAACACTTTATCAATAATGCCTATACTCGCTTTTTTAGCTGGAACAAAGGACCCCATTTGAGCCATAAGAACTATCAATGCGGTTTGCCTTAACAATGCAGATTTACCAGCCATGTTAGGACCTGTTATGATAATTATCTGTTGTTCTTCATTATCCAGGAATACATCATTTGGAACATAGGACTCACCTAATGCCAAATTTTGCTCAATAACGGGATGTCTTCCATCCTTTATATCCAACACCTTGGAGTCGTTTACATCTGGTTTTGAATAGTTATTTACATCTGCAATTTTAGCAAAAGAACTTAACACATCAATTTTCGCAAGTGCGCGGCTATTGGTTTGAATTTGCTGAAGGTAGTCACTTACATTCTGAACTAACTCCTGAAAGATTCTTTGCTCAATTACTACTAAACTCCCTTCAGCGTTAAGAATCTTCTCCTCATACACCTTCAGCTCCTCTGTAATATAACGCTCAGCATTAGTCAATGTTTGCTTTCTAATCCACTCTGAAGGAACCTTATCCTTATGTGTATTAGATACTTCCAAGTAATAACCAAAGACTTTATTATAAGCTATTTTCAAAGAATTGATTCCTGTAGCTTCTGCTTCTCTTTGCTGAATTTGTATCAAATAATCTTTACCAGAAAATGCTATTTTTCGAAGCTCATCGAGTTCTTCATCAACTCCATCATTTATAAAACCTCCTTGATGGGTCAACATTGGAGGATCCTGTTTAAGCACTCGAGTAATCTCTTCTCGTATAAAATCACAGTTCTCCAATTGATCTGCTAATCCAGCTAAAATCTCACTCTTTGACTTTTGTAGTGCTTCTTGTACTGGATTCACCACATCTAAGGCCTTTCGCAATTGAAAAAGTTCTCTTGGATTTACTCTCCCCACGGATACTTTAGAAATCAATCTTTCTAAATCACCCAATCCATCCAAATGCTCTTCTATTGTCTCTCGACAAGCACTCTTTTTCTGAAATGCTTCAACCACATCCAATCTTGCATTAATCACTTCTACCTCCTTCAAAGGTAAAACCATCCACTTCTTCAAAAGTCTTCCTCCCATTGGAGTAAGAGTTTTATCCAAAACATCGATTAATGAAGTTCCATCTGGCTGTTGAGCATAAACTAGTTCTAAGTTTCTAATTGTAAAGCGATCTAACCAAACATAGTTGTCTGATTCTATTCTCGATATACCAGTTAAATGCCCTTTTTCCTTATGCTCTGTATCATCTAGGTATTGAAGAATAGCTCCAGCCGCAACCACGGCCATCCCCATATCTTCTATACCAAATCCTTTTAGGTTTTGAGTTTTAAAATGGCTAGTTAGCTGGTCATAACCATAATCACGAGTAAAAACCCAATCATCCATTGCATATGAATGGAAGTCTGCGTAGTCACTGAGAAATTCCTTTTTAAAATTGCGGCAAAAAACGATTTCCGAAGGCATAAAACTCTGGATTAGCTTTTCAACATAATCCGAATTACCTTCCGAACACATAAACTCACCCGTAGAGATATCCAAAAACGCAACTCCAATTTGCTTCTTTGAGTACGCTATCGAAGCCAAGTAATTATTCTTCTTTACATCAAGAACCTGATCGTTGAAAGCCACTCCCGGTGTTACTAATTCAGTAACTCCTCTTTTCACTATTCCCTTGACATCTTTAGGGTTTTCAAGTTGATCACAAATAGCCACTCGTTGACCTGCTCGAACTAACTTGGGTAAATAAGAATCTAAAGAGTGATGAGGAAACCCCGCCAGTTCGATATGTGAAGCAGCTCCATTGGCTCTTTTAGTAAGTACTATTCCAAGAATTTTCGAAGCCTTTACTGCATCTTCGCCAAAAGTCTCGTAAAAGTCACCCACTCTAAACAACAACATAGCACCAGGGTATTGCTGCTTAATGGCATTATATTGCTTCATTAATGGGGTTTCCTTGGGTGCCTTGGTTTTTGCTGCCATTTTTAGTTGTTCATTTTAACTCGAAGTCTTACTTACTCCACTTCTGAAATAATAACTCCAAAATTTCCTCCTTCCTGCTTCCAATTTTGGGATGGTAAATAAGTTCTTGAAACAAAGCCATCCAGATAAAGTGCATTCTTACACCCCATCTCTTTAAAGTATGTAGCAAAAGTGTAAAAATTTACCTTCTTTTTCGACATTGCGAACAATATTTTTCCATTGGGTAAAATACCAACGCCATTTCTTATGTTTGTACTTTTCGACTCCTTATTCAACTTCGGATGATACTTCCCATTTATCAATAACATAGGTCCAGATTGAGTAGCATATTTAATTCTATCATTTAAAACAAAATCCGTGGTTCTAATCACATGTGCGGCACCATCAAATGTGGTGTAAAAAACACCATTAGGTTGCATGTAGAAATTTCCATACGCTTCTTTAGTTCGATTGACTTTCCTTAAAACCTTTCCGTTTTCGATATATAGTCCTAAGGGAGAGCGATCTTTCTGATACATTCCTCCATTCATAGCAAAAACCAATTGCTTACCTTCTTTTCTACATACCGTACTAAGGTTTTTAAAACTCCTGATAGCATCTCCATTAGAATCTTTCCAGCGCATCTGGAGACTCTGCTTGTGTGGATCAATGGTATGACTTAAGATAAGTTGGTCCCAATTGGATAATGTTTGTTGATTAACACTTTTAAAAGACAAGCCTGCAATCATACAAACTGACAAAAGGAAAAGTTTGTAATTAATTCGTTTCATAAATCTATTTTTAGACTTGATCCCAAAATTGATAAGTTGTCACCTTAACAATTTACCAAATTCTTAATAGTATTACAACAGATTAAGGAAAAACATCCTTCCTCAGAAACTAATCGTGATTGTGAAGTTGGCCCTTACCAGAATCAAGGAGTTTACCTTCCTCACATTTCAGTACACGAGCAGGAAACTTTTGAAGAAACTGATGATTGTGCGTTGCCATCATTATGGCTGTTCCACCATTATTAATCTTTTTAAACAAACGAAGAATATCATCTGCTACTTCAGGATCAAGGTTTCCTGTAGGCTCATCCGCAAAAAGAATTACTGGATCATTGATTAGAGCTCGTGCAATTACTAAACGTTGCTGCTCTCCACCAGACAATTGGTGCGGGTAGGAATTTTTCTTTGCATCCAAACCTACCTGCATCAATACCTCTGAAATTTTATTTGCTATTTTGGCCTTACCTTTCCAGCCCGTTGCGTTCATTACGAATAAAAGATTCTCAACTACAGTTCTATCAAAAAGCAGTTGAAAATCCTGAAATACGATTCCAACCTTACGTCTTAAAAAAGGAATATCTGAAGATGAAATTTTATTCAGCTCATATCCTGCTACAACTGCACTACCATCCCTCAATACAAGATCCGCATATAGAGTTTTCATAAGAGAACTTTTACCAGCACCCGTTTTTCCAATAAGGTAAGTAAACTCTCCTTTTTCTATTTCAAAGTCGACGTCTTTAAGTACAGCTGTATCTTCCTGCACTATATCAACTTCTTTCAACGTAACTACTGGTTCAGAAGAAAACTCCATTTGCTAATTATTATCCGTTAATCTTAAGACTACTTAATTCGAGTTTAAAGCTCTAACTTCATCATTTTACCATATTCCAACTCTGCAATAACCTTTTTAAGTTCTTCCTCTTTTCCAGCAAGGCCATATTTATCAAGGTTTACCAGAGGCCTATCCACTCTAAAATACGCAATCAATCGAAAATTTTCGTCTCTCAATTGAATATAGTGTGGAATCTTTGCTTGTCCTTTTACTTTGAGTATAAACATGGGATGAAATATATTCTATCGTCGTTTACTGTTAAGCAAACTTCTTCGCGTCCTCTAAAAACTTAGCCAATCCAATATCAGTTAACGGGTGATTTAATAATCCCAAAATCGATTTCAATGGGCTCGTAATTACGTCTGCCCCTAATTCTGCACAGTGAATAATGTGCATTGTGTGTCTAATAGAAGCTGCTAAAATTTGAGTATCATAGCCGTAGTTATCATAAATCAATCGAATAGTACCAATAAGGTCGGTACCGTCGGTAGAATTATCATCTAATCTTCCTAAAAACGGAGAAACATAAGTAGCACCCGCTTTAGCTGCTAACAACGCTTGTCCTGGAGAAAATATTAACGTACAGTTGGTTCTAATTCCTTTATCTGAAAAGTATTTAATAGCCTTGATCCCCTCCTTAATCATTGGAACTTTTACTACAATGTTTTTGTGCAAAGCAGCTAATTCCTCACCTTCCTTAATAATTCCTTCGTAGTCAGTTGATATAACTTCTGCGCTGATATCACCATCTACTATATCGCATATTTGACGGTAATGATTCAGAACATTTTCCTTTCCACTTACTCCTACTTTCGCCATCAAAGAAGGGTTTGTAGTAACGCCATCCAATACACCAAGGTCATTAGCTTCTCTAATTTCTTCTAGATTCGCTGTATCGATAAAAAATTTCATAGTTATTTATGTGATAAAAGTGTTTTTGAAGTAAAAATTAAACGCTTTGCAACTTCGGCAAAACCAAAGTACAAAACTAACTTTTATTCAGTGGATTCAAAACGGTTATCACAATTTTGAAGTTGACCAGAAAATAGATGGGAGTAAAATAAAAAAAGGCAAGTAATGTATCGCACCGCTACAACCACCGACCCTTGCTTCCTTCCGGACCTGGGGGATTAGGTAGGAGCTAGTCGTACCTACTTGCCGAGGCAAAGGTAGTACCGTTATTTGACAGATAAAAGTTTTATGCAAATAAACTTAAAACAAGTTTCTCAAGACTGTATATACCAGGATGAAAACAACCCAAAATATCAACATCCCTCTACCATATAATACTCTGGAAAGCAACACCTTAATCCTTGAACCTGATTTCAAAAATTCATGAATCCCAATTAGAAAGAAATAGATCATTGCTACGAAAATCACCAGATTTAAACGAAGTGCTTCAATTAAATTACCATTCATCAACTGATGTATTGCACGTTGAGAACCGCAGCCCGGACATTGAATTCCTGTATTAGCGTATACCGCACACTTCGGAAAAGGAAATTGCATAGGATCAAAATAACCATACAATGCTACCACTACAGCTGCTCCTAACAAGGCTGGTATGATCCAAATATATCGTGTTTTATTCTTCATAATGCCGTCTCCGACCTTACATTCTCAAAAATATCAAATGGATCCATCATAAATGTTGCACCCAGAATCGCCACCCAAATAATAATACCAAGAACTGCCAACAATGATATAACCATCGCTATAATAGACAAAATATAACCAGAATTCGCTCTTTTACGTTCAGTTGCATGATAGAAGTCTGGATTGAGATCATATTCCTTCAAGGCATTTTTTCCTTTTCTGATCCCTACCAACGATGAAACTAATGTAAATAAGCTCAGCACTCCACAACAAAAAACACTTAGAATCAAAGATATAATTCCCCAATTAAGTGCACTGGTTGCACTGTCTAAACTTTGTTTATTTTCTTCCATCTTGTCTATCCCGTTTCAGAATTGCTACAAATCTCAATTATAAATCTTTAATATTCAAAATTAATAAGTGCTCATTGTTTGTCAGGCATAACATTTTATAGTCTGTGGCATTGTTTTTGACCTGTTTCCTATTGAAGGTATTATTATAACTTCGATCAATTTATTATATTTGTCGTAACGACATAAAACGGATTAGAATTAGAATAGGGAATGATTACTATTAATAAAATTAAGCTTGCCATAACGTTAACAGCAGTTTTAACAACTTTCACAGTTACTCAATCTGTTGGACAAAAGCAATTAAAATTAAAGTCTAAATCAAAAACCACTGAGCTTACTAGAAAAGATCACCTTGATCAAATCACTACTTACTTTTTAGCAGTTAGTGACGAAATTTGGAAATACACCAGTGCTATTGCAAACTTAGAAGATGCAGTTAAGTTAGAAAAGAGACGACGTGCTTTAGGGAAATTCTTATATGAACAAGATAAGGAAGTTGTGGAGTATGGAGACTACAAAGGTGATAAGGTGATGTATGATGCTCTAAGAAACTATATAGAGGAGTGTAAAACATTAATGCAGGATGAGTATAAAAAAATTGTCCCGTTGTATGAGGTATCAAAAAAATCTCCTGAGAATATGGACAAATACCTTGATATGCTAACAAAAGTTAATTCTGACTTAAGCGCGATCAATGAACACTATATGAAAGTAGACCTTCCTTACAGAAGTAAGTACTTTTCATTTAAGACTTATAAAATAAAAGGAGTAAAGCAAGAAGATCTGTTACCTGAAAACAAAATAGAAACCGTTTTGGAGACCTATGAATCATTCAAGCCAATTTATGTTTCTGCGCTAAAATCTAAACGACTTGAAAAGAAACTTTATAAAGCTTTTCAAAAAGGAGATACTGTTAAGTGTCATACAATTATGGATACATTGAGACAACAAACTGCGGTTGGTAATAACTTTGCTTCTAATATCGAGTATTATCAGAAAGACACCATTCTTCATTCTAGGTTTTTAGAGGTTTTGAACTACCATGATAAACTATGCAATGAGATTATGCCTAAAATGATGAATTACTATGGCAAGCAACAAGCATTCAATAAGGTCTATGAAAAGTTCGGTCAGCGTGACCAAAAAGAAATTACTCCTGAAGAGTACGACGAAATGGAAATCGAAACGATGAAAATCAACGATGTAAATAATAAATTCAACGTACTTTTTAACGATTACGTATATGACCGTTCGGATAAATTTTATCGCTTCGATCTAGCAGTGAAATCCTTTCTGGGCAAACATATAGTGAGGGAAAAATAAAGTGCTTAAATGTTTTGGAACTCATGTTCCGAAATTATTGTATCTTTACATTAAGTTTGAGGGGTGCTGGAATTTCCGGCTGAGATAATACCCTTGGTGGGGTTAAACCACCGGAACCTGAGGCCGGTAATTCGGACGTAGGAAAATACAGTTTAAAGATGCTTTGAATGCACTTTAAAACTATTTGGATCAAAATGCTACTTAAGTATTTTTCCGTTCTTAGTTCGTATCCGAATCCAAGGTTCTATCAGTAATAAATTACAGTTTTATCTTATATAAGACTGAAAAATTGAGTTGAATGAAGGTACAGATTAATGGCAATCAACACAGCTTTGAACAAAAGCCACTAACCCTAGAATTCGTTTTAAACGACCAGAACCTTCTGAATCGTGAAGGTATAGCGGTTGCTGTAAATCAAAATGTAATCCAAAAAAACAATTGGTCTAATTATATATTAGAAAACAACGACCAAATCATAATAATCACTGCTACTCAAGGCGGTTAACAAAATCGAAATTATTCAATAACAAAGTATAATATGAATACTCCAACCAACGAAAAATCACAGATTACCAGAGACGAGTTTCCTGGTTCTAAAAAAGTCTATGTACAAGGTGAGATTCACAAAGATGTGAATGTGGCAATGAGAGAAATCACTCTTACAGATTCTAAACCGATGTTTGTAGATGGTGAATTTGAAATCACAAAAAACCCTCCTATTACAGTTTATGATACATCGGGACCTTATACTGATCCTACTGTTGATATTAATGTAAAAGAAGGAGTTCCTGCATTGCGCCAAAAATGGATTATGGACCGTGAAGATGTAGTACAGTTGGATGAGATCAGTTCTGAATACGGAAGACAGCAATTGTACAATTCTGATTTGGACCACTTGAGATTCGAACATTTAAAGAAACCACTTATTGCTAAAGAAGGATGCAATGTTTCACAAATGCACTACGCAAAAAAGGGGATCATTACACCTGAAATGGAATATGTAGCGATCCGTGAAAATCAAAAATTACAGGAGTATAAAGCATTAACAAAACAACACCCTGGTGAAAGTTTTGGTGCTAACACACCATCTGTTATAACACCTGAGTTTGTTCGTGATGAGATTGCAGCTGGTAGAGCAATTATACCAAATAACATCAATCACCCAGAAAGCGAACCAATGATTATTGGACGTAACTTTTTAGTAAAAATTAATGCAAACATTGGTAACTCGGCAATTACTTCATCTATTGAAGAGGAAGTTGAGAAAATGGTATGGGCGATTCGTTGGGGCGCAGATACTGTAATGGATCTTTCAACAGGTAAAAACATCCATGAAACTCGTGAGTGGATTATTAGAAACTCTCCTGTGCCGATTGGAACCGTTCCGATCTATCAAGCATTAGAAAAAGTAAAAGGAAAAGCAGAAGATCTTACTTGGGAATTGTTTAGAGATACTCTAATCGAGCAAGCTGAACAAGGAGTAAGTTATTTCACAATCCATGCTGGAGTGTTATTGAGATACATTCCAATGACGGCAAAAAGAATGACTGGAATTGTATCTCGTGGAGGTTCAATTATGGCTAAATGGTGTCTTTCTCACCATAAAGAAAATTTCCTTTACACTCATTTCGAAGATATTTGCCAGATCATGAAAAAATATGATGTTGCTTTTTCTCTTGGGGATGGTTTAAGACCTGGTTCTATTGCTGATGCCAATGACAAAGCTCAATTTGCTGAATTAGCAACATTAGGTGAACTTACAAAAATTGCTTGGAAGCATGATGTACAGGTAATGATTGAAGGTCCTGGACACGTTCCGATGCAGATGATCAAAGAAAACATGGACAAGGAATTAAGAGAATGCTTTGAAGCACCTTTTTATACCTTAGGACCATTGACAACGGACATCGCTCCTGGATATGACCATATTACTTCAGCAATTGGTGCTGCACAAATTGGTTGGTATGGTACTGCCATGCTTTGTTATGTAACGCCTAAAGAGCATTTAGGTTTGCCTAACAGAGATGATGTAAAAAGAGGTGTAATCACTTATAAAATTGCTGCTCACGCCGCTGATTTGGCAAAAGGACATCCTGGCGCTCAAAATCGTGATGATGCAATGAGTAAGGCTAGATTTGAATTCCGTTGGGAAGATCAATTCAACCTATCTCTTGATCCAGACACTGCTCGTGAGTATCACGATGAAACATTGCCTTCTGACAATGCAAAAGTTGCTCACTTCTGCTCAATGTGTGGTCCACATTTCTGCTCTATGAAAATTACTCAGGATGTTAGAGACTATGCTAAAGAACATGGACTTGATAGTGAAGATGCTATTTCTGAAGGAATGAAAGAGATGGCGGATACTTTCAATGAGAAAGGTGGCGAAGTTTACCTTGAACCAGAAAAGTTAAAGAACTAACTATCATGAAATCGTTTATTAAAAAGCATTCCAATAAATTAACTATCATTACAGCTTGCCTCCTATTGGTAAGCTGTGGTGATAGTGTGGAAACCAAAGAGAATTCTATGGATTTTCATCATCCGTTAAAACCATATAATTGGCTTCTTGGAAAGTGGTTAATGGACGAAAGAATCAAAGGTTTACACGAAGATTGGAAGTATCAGGAGAATGGAACTTTCATTGGTAAAAGCTATTATATCAACAATACTACGGCTGACACAGTTTTACTTGAAACCATGACCTTAAAGGTGGTAAAAGATGAGATTCATTTGTGTCCAAGAGTTGTTGATCAAAATGCGGGAAGAGAAATTGACTTCGTACTAACAACTGATACTCCGGATAGTTTGGTCTTTGTAAACCAACAACATGAATCTCCTAACATTATCGGATATAAACGTAAGGACGATGAAATTTTTGCATGGACTGAAGGTAGTGACGGATACGAAACCACGAGAGTAGATTTTCATTTCCTACCATTAAAATCGACGGAAAAATAACACTATAAGGTGGAACTGGTAGTATTAACATATGATCGTTTCTTTGACCAAGAGTTCGAAATAGTTCATCAAATGTTAGAGAATGGACTTAACACTCTCCATTTGCGGAAACCAGAATACTCTGTTGATGAAACTTCGGAATATTTGGAAAAAGTTGACGCTAAATATCATGATCGGATTGTATTACATCAATATGCAGAATTGACATCAAGTTTCAATGTTAAAGGAATTCATCTAAACCGAAGACTAACTTGGGAGGACTATTTAGAAGTCTCCAATAAGGCTAATCTACAACTTTCAGCTTCATGTCATTCATTATCAGAGATAAAGCAAGTGTATGATTTATGCAATGATATTAATTACGTCTTCCTATCCCCAATTTTTGATAGTATTTCGAAACAAGATTACAAGTCCAAATTTGACCTAAATGAGATATCGTTGGCAGGGTATGAAAGTCGAAATATCTATGCCTTAGGAGGTGTTACAGAATCGAATCTTCTCACTTGCGCTCAAATTGGATTTGATGGTGTGGCCGTACTAGGTTCCATTTGGAAATCAGATTCACCACTAGCATCATTTAAAGAAATAAAACAACAGTGCCAACAATACGAAAAAACATATTAACCATTGCGGGGTTTGATCCTACTGGCGGTGCTGGGATTCTAGCTGACGTAAAAACATTTGAGCAACACAAACTCCAAAGTTTTGCTATTCAAACGGCTAACACCATTCAAACCGAGGATAAATTCATCTCAGTTAATTGGGTGGAGGAAAGTATGATAATTGAACAATTGGACACCATATTGGCTCAGTATAAATTCGAATACGTAAAAATTGGACTTATCCCCTCCTTGAGCTTTTTAAAAACAATAATTAAGAAATTAAAAAACTACAATGACAAGATTAAGATCATTTGGGATCCGGTCTTAACTTCAAGTTCAGGTTTTGACTTTAAATTAAATCTTGCAACGATAACAGAGATCTTAAAAGACCTTTATATGATAACTCCTAACTGGAATGAATGTAAAAAGTTATCTGGGATTGAAGATTCTGAAAAAGGAGCAAATATACTGGCGGAACATTGTTTGGTGTATCTTAAAGGAGGACATAACGAAGCAAACATCGGTAAGGACTTTTTGTACACACCAAATAAAACTTATCCTTTTAGGGCACAAGGTAAAAGAGTGACTGAAAAACATGGAAGTGGCTGTGTTTTATCTTCAGCAATTGCTGCTAACCTTCTAAGAGGTTATCCTATAATAAAAGCTTGTCTTCGGTCAAAAAACTACATAACCCGAGTGCTAGAAAGCACTCCAAATCTATTGGGATATCATAAGTTCTAAATGTTACCACGTCTCTATTATATCGCCAGTAATCACAAGGATCATAATCATGCAGAGCTTGTAAAAAATGCATGTAATGAAGGTGTACAACTCATTCAACTTCGCATGAAAGAGATGAGCGATAATGCTAAATTGGAAACTGCAATCTCATGTATTGAAATTTGTGAGCAATTCGAAGGAGTTCAACTAATCATTAACGACGATGTCCACATCACCGAAAAAATTCAAGCTGCTGGCATTCATTTGGGACGGCAGGACACTCCTGTTTTTCAAGCAAAGAAAACCTTAGGTAACAAGTTTATCTTTGGTGGAACTGCAAATACCATGGAAGATTGTCAGGAACTTATTCAACAACAAGTAGACTATATCGGACTTGGACCTTTTCGCTTTACGGAAACCAAAAAGAATTTAAGTCCTATTCTTGGAACTGAAGGATACAGCAAAGTAATATCTCAAATTGGAACATCCACTCCCATTTATGCTATTGGAGGCATTCAACTTTCGGATATTACAGAACTAATGAAAACAGGAATTCATGGCATAGCAATTTCTAGTTTGATCAGTAATGATTTTAAAAACATTAAAAAAATTCAATCGCTGCTTAACGCTGCGTAATATTTAATTAAGATGGATAATCTAGTTATAAAAGATAAAACATTTAAATCCAGGTTGTTTACAGGTACTGGAAAGTTTTCGTCATCTAAACTAATGGAAGAAGCACTATTAGCTTCTGAATCAGAGTTAGTAACTGTAGCATTGAAACGTGTAGACGTGGATAATAAGCAAGATGATATACTTAAGCATTTGGAGCATACGAGGATCAATTTACTTCCTAATACTTCGGGAGTTCGAACAGCTCAAGAAGCAGTATTCGCTGCAGAATTGGCACGAGAAGCCTTAGAAACCAATTGGGTTAAATTGGAAATTCATCCAGACCCAAAATACCTGATGCCTGATCCTATTGAGACGCTAAAAGCAACTGAAGAATTGGCGAAAAAAGGATTCATTGTTTTACCATATATCCATGCTGATCCTGTTTTATGCAAAAGATTAGAAGAGGTTGGAACTTCAGCAGTTATGCCACTTGGGTCTCCGATTGGAAGTAATAAAGGATTACGAACTAACGATTTTCTAGAAATTATAATAGAACAAAGTAATGTTCCCGTGGTGGTTGATGCTGGGATCGGTGCTCCTTCACATGCTGCTTACGCCATGGAGCTAGGAGCAGATGCGGTATTGGTTAATACCGCTATAGCTGTTTCACAAGATCCAGTAAAAATGGCAATAGCTTTCAAACAAGCCGTTGAAGCTGGAAGAATGGCTTATAACGCTAAATTGGGTACACTTTCGAAGCAAGCGGAGGCTAGCAGTCCTCTTACAAACTTTCTTGATTAAACGTCAAATAAGGTCATGGAATCATTCTACGATATATACAGTAATCAAAATTGGGAAGAAATCTCAAACTCCATTCAGTCTAAAACTGAAGATGATGTTCTTCGTGCTTTAAATAGCTCAAAACGAAATCTGGAAGACTTCAAAGCTTTGATTTCCCCTGCTGCTGAGCCATATCTTGAACAAATGGCACAATTGAGCCATGCTACAACCAAGAAACGTTTTGGCAATACTATCCAAATGTACATCCCACTCTATTTGTCTAACGAATGTCAAAACATCTGTACCTACTGCGGATTCAGTTATGAAAATAAGATTGAACGTAAAACTCTAACGGATGAAGAAATTCTGGCAGAGGTAGCTGTAATTAAATCTATGGGTTACGACCATGTGCTAATTGTGACAGGAGAAGCAAACAAAACTGTCGGAATGGATTATTTCCTCAATGCACTTAAACTTATTAAACCCTACTTTTCTCACATTGCAATGGAAGTTCAACCGTTGGATCAAGAAGAGTATGAAGAATTGATAGATTCTGGTCTAAATACCGTTTTGGTTTATCAAGAGACTTACCATGAGAAGGAATACAAAAAGCATCATCCAAAAGGTAAAAAATCAAATTTCAAATATAGAATTGAAACTCAAGATCGACTTGGGAAAGCTGGAATTCACAAAATGGGATTAGGAGTTCTTTTTGGTCTTGAAGATTGGAGAGTTGATACCTATTTGTGTGCAATACACCTAGATTACCTTGAGAAAACATACTGGCAAAGTAAATACTCTATTTCATTTCCGCGACTAAGACCATGTGCAGGAGGAATTGATCTTAAGTCCGAAATGAGTGACAAGCAATTGGTCCAAGTGATTTGCGCTTACCGGTTATTCAACGAGGAAGTAGAACTTTCTATGAGCACTCGTGAATCACCTAAGTTTAGAGAGAATGTTATAAAATTAGGCATTACTTCAATTAGTGCAGATGCAAAAACTGACCCTGGTGGTTATGCAAATCCTAATACCAATTTGGAGCAGTTTGAAATCAATGACAAAAGAAGCACATTCGAATTTATTGAAGCAATTAAGCAACAAGGGTACGAACCTGTTTTCAAAGATTGGGATATGAGTTTACAGAGTCTTAAAACTGATAAGTAATTCCCAATTGGGCTCTAAATTGATTTACGTAGCTTTCAGAAAGCGGGTAATAAAAAACCGATAACATTTCACCCTCATTTTTGGTATAGAAGCCATTATTAACGGTAATAACCCTCTTTGTTTCTGTAAAGGAAAGTAAGTTTACCTTTATATCAATTAATAGTTTTTTACTTAACCTAGCCATCACTCCAGGAGTAAAGTTTATTTCATATCCAGATGTCTTAAAATCGGTAATTCTTTCCGAAACATTATAGCTTCGATTTGCCATGCCCAGCCCCCAACTATAATTTTCGGTTATAGTTCCTGAACTTAATTGCTTTTCAACTCCTACTCTTAAATACGGTAAAGCAAAACTCGCGGAAAGGTTTTTACCAAATAAATAGCTTAGCGCCACACCCAATTCTTGCTTACCTCCCTGCAAATTATAATAATCTGCTTTTGCTGGATCTCCTTCTGTAAATCGTAAAATTTCAGCACCAAAATACACCTCAGGTCTAATGTTTCCGATCAATTTCTGGAATGATAAAGTAGCTCCTCTATTAAGTTGCATATTTAGCGAACTATCATGACGAACATATGACACTTTAAGTTCTGAATGGACTCCTAAAAAATTAGTTTTTGAACCTTGGCCCAATAGATTAGTAAAAGAAAACAATAATAAAGAGTAGAATATCGTAGCTAAATTCAATTTCATAATAAAGTATATTAAATGGTGTTATATAATATAAACGACAGAATAGCTCTGATGGTTGCCTTAAAACGATTAACTTAATCCTACTTTTCATATATTTGTACACCGCAAAATGAAACTAACCATAGTGGATTTCTTATTAACACATACTATTAAATCAACTAAAATCACATACTTGATAATAGTATTACTTTTGTCTACAATAGGATTTTCATGCAACCCGTTTCATGTCAAAATAGATAATACCAAATACGAAATTTACGAATACCAAGCTACAGAGTTAAAATCAACTAATATCCCTACTAATTCTGAACTGAATATCATGAATTGGAATATTCGTTTTGGCGGTGGTCGGATTGGGTTTTATTGGGATTGCTATGGAGACCGAACTTTAATGAACCAGGAAGAAGTAAATGACAACATGAAAAAAGTTGTTGATTACATCAAACTTGTAAATCCGGATATACTTTACATTCAAGAAATAGACATCAATTCAAAACGATCGGTATACATGGATCAAATGCAATACCTCTTAGATGAAACCAATTTGAATTATGGCGTTTATGCACCTAATTGGAAAGCTGATTTTGTACCTAGCGACGGACATGGAAGAATGAATACTGGAATTGCCATTTTTTCTAAATGGCCAATTTCAGATGCAAAGAGAATAGCTTTACCATTGATCGAGGATCAAGCTGCAGCAACTCGTTATTTTTATTTAAGAAGATGTTACTTACAATGTACTATTGAACCACAGGATGGAAAAGAATTGGACCTATTGAATATTCATGCTTCTGCTTGGGCCCAAGATGATACTAAACAACAACAATTAAACATCTTTAAAGAAGCGTTTGACAGTCTTTCGAATGAGGGAAGAACATTTATTGGAGGTGGAGATTTCAATAATATTCCTCCAGGATCTACTACCCTTACCGACTTTGATGACAACAAAAATTGTGACCCAGATTTCCCACCAGACGACTTCACAGAACAAATTGGTTGGATGACCGAGTACTACGAAGATTATTTACCTGCTGTTAAATTGGATGATTATCAAGCTAACAATGCCTCTTATTATACATATACTTCTGATCAAAATGGATATTGGAATCGTAAATTGGATCATCTATTTACCAATGGAGAGTTTGTAGATAAAAGTGGTGTTGTCCATCAGGACAGTTCCATTACTGGAGTGCCAACTATGCCTTTGTCCGATCATGCACCAATGACTGTAATTTTTAAGTATTGATAAATCGGAATAACACATATCGTCTTGTATTATTGATCGCAACAACAATCTTTTGTGATCTTACGGTTAATGGTCAACATCCATGGGCTGGAAAGACAGCTTACGCATTAAGAGGGAGGGAAAAACAAATAGGTCTTTTTCAACGTTCTCGATTAGGAATAGGGAGTGGTTTTGAGATAAATACTAATATTTTAGCAAATGTTGTCAACCCAAATGTTGGCATTAAAAAACAATGGAAATGTGGACCTAAACTTTCAATAGCATCTCAACATTCAATTAGTTACCCTACTCCATTACTCAAAACAATTTCAAGAAGAGGACCAGGTGGATTGATACCTTTCAAAACAGAGGTTCCACGGTTCTTTAATTTCAAAACTGAATTACTTTTTTCACATAATGCGAAAGGCGAATTTAACCTGAACGAACGAATAGTGTTCCATGAGCGAATTTCGGTTACCTATTCGAAAGGTTTTGGGAATAATACTATGGTTACTATAGATTATCCTATTTTATACCCTGAAACATCCATCTATCATAACAACGTATTGTTCGATGTTGGCGGATCGCTAATCATTAATAAGTGGGGCCCTAAAAGAAAGGAAAACAACTTAATAAAAAGGGTTTTAAATAGAAGCTTAAGGTTCGATTTGGACGTCTATTTTTTGGCTCAGAACCATAGTAACGTATTTCTGCACCAAAAAACTTTTTACCCGATTCATATTAAATCCACTGAAAACCGACATAACTTGTATTTTAATATAGGCTACCTTGCTACATTTGGCAATTACCCCTTTGGCAAAGACATTTCTATTTTCCCAATGGTGGACCTGGTTTGGTCAAAAAGAAGAGATGCGATGCACTAGTACATATTAATTTTACAAACACTTTCACTACCTTTGCAACACCATGGCACGTAAAAACAAAAAGAACCGCGTAGATATAGTTTACTCAACAAGCGATGATTTTGAGTACGACTACGAAGGAAATGAAGAAGTAGAAACCCTGGAACCTTCCGCACAAGAACTGCGGGTACGCATGGAACGTAGAGGTGGTAAACCAACTACGGTCGTGCTTGCTTTCGAAGGATCTGAAGATGATATGAAAGCATTAGGCAAGCTTCTAAAAAGTAAATGTGGTGTTGGAGGTTCTACTAAAGATGGAGAAATCCTTGTGCAAGGAGACCACGTGAAAAAGGTAGTTGAAATTCTTAAAAAGGAAGGTTATTCCCGAACCAAATAAGTTCTAAACTCAACTGCTCAAATTTCAACTATTTTTCTCGTTCATCGAGAAAACCAAAATTTTATTTGGAGTTTAAATCCCCCCTACTACATTTGTGATCAAATGATTACAAGAAAGAATCATATTAATATTACCAAATGGACGGTCATGTCCATTAAACAGAGGTTTTGTATGCACATCTGTTGCATCTAATCGATAGCACCTGTTTTTCTTTCTTATACTCTAATCATTTAAAAGCCTAAATACATCTCAAACGTTCTTCGGAACAACATAAATCAGCCAAAGTCATGGGAGAATTAGATTCAATAATACTCGAGCAAACCAACAACTTGGTTCTAATCATGGATCAAAGTGCAAATGTTACTTATGTAAGTCCTTCGGTAAAAAAGATTCTTGGTTTTGAAGCCAAAGATTTATTAGGTAATAATTGGTATATCAAAACAAGAGATAGTTACGATTTGGGTTTAGTCGCCAAAACCGTTGTACAAAGTAAACTTATCAGTAAGTCTACCAATCCTTTTGAGAATTCAATTAACGATGCTTTTTGCAAAAAGCGTGATTTCTTATGGAGTACATCTCCTGGGCCAGACAATACTGTTGTCGGAATCGGTGTAGATGTTTCAGAAAAGAATCGTGTGGAACAATCTATTCGAAGAAAGAACGAGGACATAATGCAACAACAGGCAGACTTAGAATCATCTATACGTTATGCGCAACGTTTGCAAAATGTATTCTTACCTGAACTTGATCTGTTGAAAGAACATTTTATGGATGCCTTCGTATTCAATCAAGCGAAGGATATTGTTAGTGGTGATTTCTATTTTTATCATTGTGAGCAAGGCAAGGTTTTTATTGCTCTTGCCGACTGTACTGGTCATGGTGTTCCTGGAGCATTTATATCAATGCTTGGTAATGTTTTTCTACGTGACATAATCATCAAACAAAAGATTTTTAACCCGGCAAAAGTTCTTCATCAACTTGATAAAGAGCTAACTTTTGCATTAAAAAAGCCTGGTACTAATGATAATCTTTTAGATGGAATGGACATCGCATTTCTAACGTATGATATTAAATCTGGCAAGTGTAAAGTTGCTTCTGCTAATAGGCCTGTACTACTGATAAAGAATGGTGAATTTGAAGAACTAAAACCAAATAGATTTGGCGTTGGTTTTGACGGCAAGAGTAAAAAGGTATTTAGTGTTAATCAGTTTAATGCAAACGAAAGTGATCTATTATACTTTTTTACGGATGGATTTACCGATCAATTTGGAGGTGAAGACGGTAAGAAATTTAACCGACCAAAATTTAGATCTTTAATACAATCAATTTCAGGTTTACCGATGTATCAGCAAGTTCAAGTTTTAGAAACTACTTTTAACTCTTGGAAAGGAGATCTGGAACAAACTGATGACGTTAGCGTGGTAGGATTGCAATTCAAAACCTTGCAAGAAGATTTTGATTTCTATTAAGCTAAGCACAAAAAAGCCGCTTGCTAACAACAGTTAACAAGCGGCTTTAAAATTAATTTTAGTATTTAGTAGGTTCTTCGAATTAGAACGTGCGTGTTACACCCAATACTCTTTCGTCTCCTTCAGATGTAGATACTAAGGCTACTAGTTTTGTTGGAGGAACTAGATAGTTGATTACAACATTACCAGTTTGCTTGTACTTAAATTGGAAAGTTACATCGAACAACTTTTGGCAAAGTGTAGAGTTTCCATCAGCACTTGTAGTACAAATCTCAGTTTCAGAGATTTCAGTAGTAACGAAATCTAGTACTTGTCCTTGAGTTCTTAATTCAGCGATTGCATCCTTAATTTTTGGATCCATACGAGCTATTTTCTCAGCTTTTTTGAAAGGATCGTTTTGCGCTTGTACATTGGCTGCTGCAACTGCAACAAATAATAAAGCGAAGAAAAATTTAGTGAAATTTCTCATAGTTTTTAATAGTTATAATGGTTAAAATTTAATTTATTTAATACGTTAAAACGGTCGCAAAAGTAGGCAAATTGATCAGGATCACCAACTTCTGTAAGTTAAGTTTTTAGAAATCTAATCACTTTTTCATTCCTCATGTCTTAAACTTACTGAGTAGTAACAAGATACAACAAAAACAGCTCATACTTCTTCAAAACAAATATATTCAGCTTTGCATACTTATTTTAGTGTCAAATATGACTCCATTGCAATTTCAGTTTCTCTTATCAACTAGCTTTCTTAATCGTTTGCTTTTCAGCTGCTGATCTATATGGAATTTTTTCAAGCCTATTTACCTCCAAACTAACAAAGTTATACTCTTCGGTCACCTTTCCTTCGACAAGGTATACTCCCCTACCTCTAAATGGGAATTTTCGAGCCACCTGTGGAAAATGTACTGTATCAAAAACCTTTCCTTCCATGTCTATAAAGGTTCCAAAATTCATACGTTCATTTCCACTTGTATTCGTCCTTTTTATCGAGACCATATACCCTAGCATTTTAATATTCATTCCTACATACTCATTCAACTCACGGCCTACCAAAGGATAATGCGTTAGATAATGCTCCTCAATCAAACTATACGGTGAACACAGCGGAAAACCTAAGTACTGAATCTGATCTAAAGATTTTTCCAGTTCATCATCATCAATTTCAGGTACTTCCACCACATTTCTTTCTGGCTCAAAAAGCCTGTTCGTTTGATAAACATCTTTAGTAGTATTATGAAAATAGAAGTGTGACTGCCACAGCAGTTCTTTACGGTTTTCTGTCAATCGACGAAATGCACCTACAAGAATCAAAGAACGAGTTTGTTCTAATGATATATTTGTCCGATCCAGAAAGTCATAAAAATCAATAAAAGGAGATAAAACACGTTGCTCTAAAATGATACTTACTACATCTATACCTAGATCCGAAATCATATGTAAACCTAGGTAAATATCCTTTTCTTCTATAATGGTCATCCTCCCACTTTTAAAAACACATGGAGCATGAATAGCTGCACCAAGCATACGAGCCTCATGGATATAAAATTCAGTTCTGTAAAAACCTCCAAAGTTATTTATTACACTTACCATATACTCCAGTGGATAGTAAGCTTTCAAGTATAAGCATTGATAGCTTTCTATAGCATAAGAGGCAGAATGTCCTTTTGCAAAAGCATAACCAGCAAAACTTTCTGTTTGGTGCCAAACCTCCTTAGTTAGTTTTTCATCATGACCTTTCTCTTTGCAATTTTTAAAAAAGGTATCTTTCACTCCCTGAAACTCCTCCCGCGAGCGATATTTACCTGCCATTCCCCTTCTCAAAACATCCGCTTCTCCCAATGTCAACCCAGCAAAATAATGTGCAACCTTAATTACATCTTCCTGATAGACCATAATTCCATAGGTATCTGGCATGATATTACTAAGCACTGGATGAGCTTGTTTCCTTCGTTCAGGCTCTCTTCGCCTCAAAATATACTCCCTCATCATTCCAGATTTAGATACACCTGGTCTAATAATAGAACTTGCCGCTACCAACCCCAAATAAGTATCGTCTCTTAGTTTTTTTAATAGCATCCTCATTGCAGGAGACTCAACATAAAAACACCCAATAGCTTCTCCTTCTCGTAATAACCTCTTCACTTTATCATCATCAACAAACGACTTTACATCATGAATATCGATTATTTCATCAGAAGGGTTATTCTTTCGAATCACTTCTAGTGCATCCTTTATCTTTCCCAAACCCCGTTGACTCAGAATATCAAATTTATGAAGACCGATGTCTTCTGCTACTACCATATCAAATTGAACAGTCGGATAACCCTTAGGAGGCATATAAGTCGCCGAATATTGGTGCATAGGCTGCTCCGAAATCAAAACGCCGCTGGCGTGAATACCTAAATGACTAGGCATATCGTGTAGCAACAAGGAATATTGAAAGATGATTTTTTGCACCTTATCCAGCTCCTTATACTCCTCCATGGTTTCCACATATTGGACTTTCTCAATCTCTGAAGGAGGTAGTCCAAATACTTTCCCCAACTGTCTTATGGACGATTTGCTTTGAAATGTCTGGTAATTTGCAAGCAACGACACATTAGGGAATTTTTTGAAAATGTAATTATAAATTTCATCCCGATCCGTCCATGAAAAATCAATATCAAAATCAGGTGGTGACTTTCGAAAGAGGTTTATAAATCGTTCAAAATATAAATCTAACTCTACAGGGTCTACATCTGTTATTCGTAACAAATAAGCTATAATACTATTCGCTCCACTTCCTCTTCCTACATAATAAAAGCCTCTACTACGCGCATAAGCTATAATATCCCAATTGATCAAGAAATATGAAGTAAAACCCATTTTTTGGATTGTATCTAACTCCTTTCTAATTCGCTCCTCTATCTTAGGGGTCAACTCTTTATACCGATATTGAATTCCTTCCCTGCACAGCCTCAACATAAGCTGATGGTCCCCCTCTTCTGTACCTGTATAGGTAACTGGGTTTCTGTTTTTGTTAAACTCAAAATCAAACGTACAATTGTCCAAAATCATTTGAGTATTTTCAATAATATGCGGGAAGCTTCTATAAATAGCTTGTAAGGCATTTCCTGAATAGAACAAATCCGTTTCATCACCATGATCATCAGGGTTTAGTTTATCTAACAGCGTATTTAAATCCATTGCTCTCAATAAACGATGAAGATTAAAATCGGATTTTTTAGTAAAAGTAGCAGTAGCTAAAACAACCATTTTATCTCGTAACTCATCCCATTTAGGCAAAATCAGATTATTAACTTCATGAGGTTTTACTCCTATATATTCATAATCCTTCAACGCACGATCGGGTATATTCGAAATAGGGTATATAATATAAGCATGTATAAAACGTGGAGCTAAAGACTCAAATGGCTCTTCCTCATGTAAGTGTTTAGACAAATGTTTATTCAACTCATGAAAACCATAATGATTCTTCGCTATTCCTACATAACATTGCTCTCCCCCATTTCGAAAATCAACACCTATGATGGGCTTCTTCTTTTTCCTTTTAGCTTCCTGGACAAAAGAAAAAACACCTGAAGTATTATTGATATCCGTTAGAACTACCTGCTCATGCTGATATTCATCTAGTACTTGAACCAAATCCTTAGGTGATTTGATCCCATATTTAAGGCTAAAATATGAATGATTATTAAGCAACATATCCCGACAATTATTAAAGTTTTTACTCTGTTTTACTTATGATCCTGATCTTTGAACTTGATCTTAATTTAAATTTAGGTTTCGGTTATTGGCTATTGATCTATCATTTGAATGATTAGCGAATAGTATAGTTTAGTTAAATAGTCGTGATTGAATCTATTTCTAATATTCAAAGGATGTTAACCAACATACCAATAATCCGGAACCCTTTAGGCTTTTGCCATAAGTGTCGATTTCAACACTGATTTACAATAGGCGTTAAGCATGTCACTAAGGCGCTCTATTTTAGTATACATTTTTTGGTTATTCTGGTATTCTAAATCCGCTGTAAGGATAAACAGGTAACGACATTTCTCAAGGGAATCCCATGCTTTATGCATATGAGACAACTTCTCCTTAATATTTTGTTTTTTGTATCCCTCACTGATATTACCTGTAACCAACAACGCTTCTCTTCTAAAATGAGCCGTCAATCCAAGTTTTTCATCTTCTGGAAAAGATTTGGATGCCTGATAAACCATTAATACTAGTTCGTGAGCTTTATGAAGCATATCTAAATCTTTGTATACTTCTTTTACCTTTCCCACTCTAGAATTTGTTTTGGTTTTAGCATTTGTTCTTTCTGCTGTTAATGTGTTTTTCATTCTCTTAAAATTTAATTGTTTTGATTGTTTATTTTACTTGTTTATTTGGGTCTTAAAACCAATACAAACACACCTTTTTTAAGTTCTATTTTCTATATTTCATTTCTATTACCAAACTCCATTTCAGCCTATAAAGCTTTCCACAATTGTGAATAGACTAAGTAAAAGCCTCACTCTAGCCAGAAACTTCTGCAACGAATATTCTTACCTCTCTCAATACTCATTATCTTTCAGGCTCTCCTATGAGCTGGTATTATTG
>JAHDFW010000210.1 GCA_020627945.1 Cytophagales bacterium | reverse complement strand
TTCCTCGCTCATCAAAAGCAAAGGTATTAGCAAATTCCTTTACACACAACTTTTGTGCTTGGGCCAATATATACAAGTAAAACACGATTCAAACAGAAACAAAAAAGCCACTCGATTGAGTGGCTTTTGCTCCTCTTCTTGGGCTCGAACCAAGGACCCCCTGATTAACAGTCAGGTGCTCTAACCAGCTGAGCTAAAGAGGAATTTTCCCTTATGGGTTTGCAAATATAGCTGATCGATATTTTTCACCAAATATTTTTTTGAAAAATTTTTATTCCAATCATTATCCAACTAACGCAAACTCTACGACAAAGGCTAATCATCCAATTATTTCACAAAAAAATTCAACCATCTAACACCTTGTATAACTGTATGTTAACCTGTAAATTCACCAGGTACTCCTGACCACACTCGGTTACCTTTTCCCTCCCAACGAAATATACTTACCGAAACAAAAAACCTAACCAAACACAGTTTTTAATCATGTCACACAAGATTCTAAAACGGTTAGGAACGCATGGAAACCTTATACTAATTCTCTTTGTCCTAGTTGCATCTAATGCTTTCGCGGTCAATGAGCAAATACCAAAAGTAACACCGAAATACAAACTGGATAAAGTCACTGTATTTTTCACCGGTGCTGAAATGAACTTCAATGCTACCACCAATCTCAAAAAAGGTCGGAACTTGGTGATCTTCGAAAATGTATCGGATAAATTCCGAGAAGGCTCTATCAGAGCATCATTCGATAATAGCGTTAAAATTCTGCAGGTAACAACTGGACTGAAAGAATTTGAATTCGATGAGTCTGCAATCAATAGGAAACAAGATTCTATCGACTTTATCGAACGAAACTTGAAACGTCTAGATCTAAAATCTTCTTCCTACAAAACGGAACGCACGATCATCACCAAAAATGTAACTCGCGTTGGCGGTGAAGTAAATGTGACGCCACAAGATCTTTCTGCGTCCATGAGTCTTTGCAGAAATAAACTTAAAGAACTGGATGACCTGCTCTTCGAAATTGAACTGGAATACGAGCGTTTGATAAGTCTGCAAAAAGAACTAGAGTTCGACATTATTGAACTCAATTCAAAAAAACGTGCGGCTGAAAATGCGATCGAAAGCAAAAACATTATTATCGAAGTGGAAGCAAAACAACCTACTTCAGTAAAAAGTAAAATCAGCTACCTAGTATCTGGTGCGGGCTGGTCTCCTAAATACGATATTCGAGCTTATAGCGTAGAACAACCTGTAACACTGGAATACAAAGCCAATGTATTCAACAATACTCAAATCGATTGGAGCAACATACAATTAGAATTATCAACTGCATCCCAAAATTACAAACTTGAACGCCCTGAACTTGGGTACGCTTGGGCTCTAGATTACAAATCAAAATCCAGCAGTGATTTTAGCGGAGAAGGTTTGTTAAGCTCTTCTCAACTCAAAAGAGAAAGTGATGAAAACAACGTTGATTACACAAAAATAGAAGTTCCTGAATTGGATTTAGTATTCGATATAGACGCTCCTGCCTTCATTCAAGCAGACAAAAAACCCCATGTGGTTTCCATCGGAAGTTTTGAATTACCAACTTCATATAAGTTTTATACGGTACCGAAAGTCGATGATAACGTATACAAAATTGCAGCCATCCAAGGTTGGGAACGTCTCAACCTAATCGAAGGGGAAAGCAGCATTTATCTTAACGAAGCTTACCTCGGTGACTCTTACCTTAACCCTAAATACAGCGATAAGGAAATGAAAATCTCACTAGGTGTTGATCCAAAAATTCAAATCAGTCGTGTGAAGAAGGAAGACAAAGAAGCTGAAACAACAATCGGTACAAATAGAACCGTTAACCTTACTTATAACATTGACGTTCGAAACAATTATTCGAAACCTGTTGAAATTGAAATCGTTGATCAAGCTCCAATTTCCAATGAAGATGACATAGAGGTTTCAATTCTGGAACTCTCCAAAGCTAAAATGGACGAACAAAATGGTAAACTTGTGTGGAACGAAAAACTAAAGGGCAACGAATTCAAAAAGTACACCTTAAGTTTTGAAGTCAAATTTCCAAGAACCAAAAGTGTGAGTTCTTTCACACTATTCAGAGTCAATCGAGGCGGCGTAATTTGTCCTAAATTCAGATAATAATTTAACTCATTTAACATACTAAAAACGAATTCTAACATGATTAGAAAAGGAATCATATTTTCTCTACTATTTACATTTGCTCTTGCTTCTCAAGCTCAGAGATGGTCTAAAAAGAAGCAGTATATTACAATACAATACGAATTATCTTCTGCATATTTTTTAGGTCATGATCTATCAGTATTCGATAATCGTTTTGTATCTCCAGGATTGGGAGTTGGCTTTACCAAAAAGATAAAACCAAGATTAGCTCTCGGTGTGAATCTTGTGAAAATAAACACCTTCACTTCCAATGGTCTTGCGATCAACTCCAAGGATCGCATGTCTTTCACCAAGTATAGAAATAGAACGTTAAGACATGGTTTCTTCTTCAACCTTGAAATGTATGAGAACCGCGGTACTTGGAAGAAAAGACCTGATTATAACTTTTACCTCATAAGTGGAGCAGATGCAATGTTTATGCGGCACAAACAAAAAACGGACGGCGACAACACAATGCTAATTAAAGATGAAGTAGGCTATTCATTGGATTGGTTTACCCCTGTTGTGTATGGTGGAATTGGTCACTCTCGTAAAATTTCCAAATACGTTGATCTTCAGATCGAGTTGGTAATGAATTTCACATTAACTCCACATGTAGATTTGGACTTCAACAATAATTTCCAGTTCGACGCGAGAAATGACCAATTCCTTAACCTTAACATCAAACTAAATAATTTGTAGAACCTAAACCCCGATTTATGCACGGAAAAATTTTGAGACTGATATCATCTATAATAACCATTTTGCTCATGACAATTTTGTTGTTGAAATGCGTGTCTTCGCATGCACAAAATTTCAGCAAAAAGAAGCAATATGCAGTCTTTGAATTTGGACTTTCACAATCTTATTTTTTAGGTCAAGACGTGAAATTCTCGGAAAACAACTTCGTAAATATTCCTGGTTTCGTGATAGACATCAAACAAAAAAAGACACCTCGATTTAGTACGGGAATTCAATTTGTATACAATCGGCTAAGTCACAAAACGAATGCCTCATTAAGTCCTGAAATCAATAATGGAACAAATGAAACATTCGATAAGTACCGCTTAAGAACCCTGCAATATGGAGGGTTTATCACCATGGATTATTACGAAAATCGAGGGACTTGGAAAAAGAGACAGGACCATAATCTATTCCTTTATTTCGGAATGAACCGAATGCATTTCAAATCAAAACTTAGGAATAGTGACTCCAAAGTTCTACCAAGGGAATTATCCATGTTTGATATGGATCGAAGAGCATTGGTCATTCAATTTGGTACTGGCTATATCTATAAGTTGGCTAAGCGATGGGACTTTATAGTTGAACTACTTTGGAACACAGCATTGAGTTCACATTTGGACTTAAATTTTGAAAATGGATTTGTAGGTTATGGATACGGAAACGATTCCTACCTAACCTTAAACATTAAAATAAATAGATAAGTTATGGACGGCAACTTATCTGAACTGCGAACATGTATTGGAGCCTAAATTACGCCGGGTTCCATACATGCGCAGGAATACTGCCCTAGGCAGACACGGTTTTTGAAACCATGCAATAAGCAAAGGAGGCAAATGTTTCGCGCCGGAATTGGCGAAAGTATGAATAGTTTAGTTTAGTTGTTGTTTAGCTTGCTAATACTGGCGCGTACATTTCCTCTAATTTGCTAACAACATAGTCAACCTCTTCTTTGTTGTTGAACTTGCTAAAAGAAAAACGAATGGATGGACCTTTCTTTTCATTAGGATCATTGATTCCGTCCAATACGTGAGAACCTGTACTACTTCCACTTGTGCATGCACTTCCACCAGAAGCAGAAATACCATTAATATCTAAGTTGAACAACAACATTTCATCCAACATTGTACTCGGAAAGTTCACGCTTAAAACTGTATATAAACTATTATCTATATGATTAGACATACCATTAAATGAAACACCAGGAATTTTCTCCTTGATTTGCTCCATCATGTAATTTTTAATTTCTTTAACATGATTGGTATGATCTTCCATTTCAGTACAAGCCATTTCCAATGCTTTAGCCATACCAATAATACCTGCTACATTTTCTGTCCCTGCACGCATCAATCGTTCTTGAGATCCACCATGAATCAAAGGATTAATTTTACGCTCATTATTCACATAAATAAAACCTACTCCTTTAGGACCATGAAACTTATGTGCAGAACCAGCCAAGAAACACATTCCAATCTTCTTTACGTCAATTGGGAAATGTCCCATAGTTTGAACGGTATCTGTATGAAAAATAGCGTCGTATTCTTGACATAATGCACCAATGCGTTCAATGTCGTTTTTAGTAGCGATCTCATTGTTGGCGTGCATCATGCTCACCATTACCTTGTCGTGAGTTTTTAGAATATTTTCTAACTGATCGTAATCTGCATTTCCATCACAATCAACATCGAGATAGTGAATTTGAACTCCGTATGTATCTCGGATGTAATCCATTGAATGAAGTACCGCGTGATGTTCCAACTTAGTCGTAACGGCATGTTTAATTCCATAGGCCTTAGCACCATTACGAATCGCCATATTATCAGCTTCCGTACCACCCGAAGTAAAGAAAATCTCCCCGGGAGAAGCATTAATCATTTCTCCTATTTGCTTACGTGCTCGTTCAAGTGCAGCACGAACCTGACGGCCATGCGAATGAATAGAAGACGGATTTCCAAAATTCTCAAGCAACATAGGCTTCATAGCCTCAAAAACCTCTGGGTCAAGAGGCGTAGTCGCAGCGTTATCCAGGTAAACTCTCATAATCACTATTTTCGGTAAAATTACTTTTTTTATTGAACTAATGGAAATCTTCGTGATGATAACAGTCTTAATCTCAGATTGACAATCATTTATAACACTATTTTTGGTATTTTGCCACACTTTGCAACCGTTATGAACAACATTAAAATTAAATTTAGACTAATTATCCTTTTTGGCTTAGGTCTAATAACATTGGTATTGCTCTCACTGTATTCTGTCCGTTCTTTGGAAGATTCGAGTGCAATAATCCGTAAAATTCATCGTCACCCACTGGCTGTTTCGAACGCCTCTTTAGCAGCAAGCGAATCGATTATAAAAATGCATCGAGCAATGAAAGACGTTGCTATGTCTACCGATGATGACAAGCGACAAGAATATTTGTCTAAATGTGCGGAGGAAGAACAAAAAGTAATTAAGAACCTTGATATAGTTAAAGAGCGAATTTTAGGTGAGGAAGGGGAAAGACTGGAAGCTGAAACAAGGCAACTATTCTTTGACTGGAGGCCAATCCGTGAATCAGTATTAGAAAAAATTGCAGCTGGTGATATGGCCGGAGCAAAAAAAATTACTCGAAAACGCGGTGCAAATCATGTGATGTTACTAGAAGAAAGTTTTAGTAACCTTAAAAATTATGCAATTAATAAAGCCGACGGTTTCATTAAATCATCTGAGCAAAATCAAAAGGACAGCTTATTTACACTTTGGGTTTTAATTGCTATTTCCGCATGCGTGTTCATTTTTCTAGGATTGTACAGTGGTAATAGTATTGCAAATCCTGTTAATATGATCAAAGATCGAATTGAGCATATGTCGTTAGGGGCTCACCCTGAGGATTTACCCGTTAAAGGAAAAGATGAAGTTGCTGAAATGGCAAGTACATTAAACAAATTGTTGGGTACTCTTCGTAGAACTTCGAACTTTTCAGTTGAAATTGGAAAAGAGAACTTTGATGCGCCCTTTGAAAGCGTTGGAGATCAAGATGTGCTTGGTAAATCGCTCATAGAAATGAATGCTCGACTAAAAGATGCAAAGGCACATGAGGAGATAGAAAAATGGACACTAAGTCGTGAACAGCAAGTTGGTGCAATCCTTCAGTTAGATCTGAACCTAAAAGAAATGGGTGAGAAAATCACGGAGTACTTTGCTCAACATCTGGAAATGAAACAAGTAGCATTCTATACCATCGATAATTATGAACATGACCAGGAACGTTCGGAATATATAATGACAGCTGGCTATGCAGTAGAAGAAAAACATTATAAAAATTACGCATACGGAGATGGAATTATTGGACAGGTTGCCAAGTCGAAAAAGTCCTATAAAGCATCGGGGTTAAACCCTGACGAAGTTTATTTAGAAAGTACTTTGGTCGATCTGAACCCTTCACAACTGTACGTGTTTCCATTGCACATTGGTGACAAGTGCTATGGTGTTTTAGAAATGCTTTCAGAACAGGTAATTCCAGATCATTATAGAAGAGTATTTTATGAGACGGGTGAAAAAATTGCCAACACGATAATTAGAGTACAATCCAACCTTAAAACGAAACAGTTACTCGAAGAGGCAAAAGAACTTTCGGAAGAACTGCAAGCATC
>JAHDFW010000016.1:32235-36968 GCA_020627945.1 Cytophagales bacterium | reverse complement strand
AAATCGCTCCTGCTACGAAGTAAGGAGGGAAAATCGTGGTATGCCATCCTGGAATAACAGAAGTTGCAAAGTCCATAGATACAATGGTGTGTACAGAAAGTACAAGTGGAGTTGCAAGACCAGCAAGAATCAAAGAAACTGCCTCATAACGTTGCCAGTGCTTAGCTGCACCTTTCCAGCTCAAACTTAATGTACCATAAATTTTCTTTCTAATTCCTGTCGCTCTGTCACGGATAGTAGCCAAATCAGGAATTAATCCAATGTACCAGAATACAAGAGAAACTGTGAAATAAGTACCAATTGCAAATACGTCCCAAAGAAGTGGTGAGTTAAAGTTTACCCACAAAGAACCATATGTATTAGGAAGTGGGAATACCCAGTATCCTACCCAAGGACGCCCCATGTGCATAAGTGGGAAAATCAATGCACAAATTACGGCAAAGATTGTCATCGCTTCTGCTGCACGGTTAATAGAAGTTCTCCATTTCTGACGGAACAATAATAATACGGCAGAAATAAGTGTACCTGCGTGACCAATACCAACCCACCAAACGAAGTTAGTAATATCCCAAGCCCAATCTACAGTCTTGTTCAATCCCCATTCTCCAATACCAAACCACATAGTTCGGTACGCAGAGTATAAGAATATACCTAAGAATAAAAGTGCTACTCCTGTAGCTGCCATCCAACTTTTTGATGGCTTTCCTTCTACCTGTCTGCATACATCCTCAGTAACATCGTGGATGGTTTTACCACCTGTTACTAACGGTTCTCTTATAGATGATACGTGTTGCATATGATACTATTATCGATTCTTATCTAATTTCTTTTCTAAAATTAAGCTTTCGCAGCTTCTTCATTTAACACTTCTCTGTTTCTAATCTTAGTCAAGTAGTGAACATTAGGCTGAGTATTAACCTCTTCAAGAACAACATATGCTCTTTCCTTTTGCTCATCTCTAATCATTTTAGAAACTGCACTTTCTGGATCGTTGAAGTCACCGAAAGTAAGTGCATCAGATGGACATGCTTGTTGACATGCAACTACAATATCACCATCTTCTGGTCTCTTACCTGCTTTCTTAGCTTCAAGTTTACCATACTGGATTCTTTGAACACACATTGTACACTTCTCCATTACACCACGGAAACGAACTACAACATCTGGGTTCAATACCATTCTACCAAGATCAGTCAAAGTAGGGTTAGTTTCAGAGAATCCTTTTCTTCTAGCTGCGTCATCGTTATCAGCATAGTTGAACCAGTTGAAACGACGAACTTTATAAGCACAGTTGTTAGCACAGTAACGAGTACCAATACAACGGTTATATGCCATCATATTTAGTCCTTCTGTACTGTGAGTAGTCGCTGCAACAGGACATACATTCTCACAACTTGCGTGGTTACAGTGCTGACACATCATTGGTTGGAACACAACTTCTGGGTTTGCAGCAACTGCCTTAATTCTTTCTTCGTCATCGTTCATACCAAAGGACTTATCGTTGTCCATGAACTTCTGGTCCATTGTATAGTAACGATCAATACGCATCCAGTGCATATCACGACGATTAATAACTTCTTGACGACCAACTGTAGGAATGTTGTTTTCAGCTACACATGCTACCACACATGCAGAACATCCAGTACAGCTGTTCATATCAACCACTAATTTCCAGTGGTGATTTTCATATTCATACTTATCGTAAAGATCAAATTCTTTTGGTGCTTTAGCAACACCATCAGGTCCAGTTACAAGAGGAGTAAATTTATCTTTGTTGAACTGTTCTAAATCTTTGTATTGATCAAGAGTTGATTCTTGAATTACAGATTCTCTTCCAAAATAAGTCGAGTGAGTCTGAGTTTGTGCAATTTGGTAAGTACCTTCTTTCTTTCCTAGAGCTACAGTTGGGTTACCAACCGTAAACATATTTGCTCCATTTAAGGTGTCGATACATTTTCCTCCCTTTCTTCCATAACCGTAAGCGATAGCAACTGTGTTATCAGCTTGTCCTGGTTGGATCATTACCGGAAGTTTAACATCCTTATTACCTTCAAACACAGTAATAAGATCGTCTTGCATTAAACCTTTTGCAAAAGCGGTTGCTTTAGACATAGAAACATAGTCTCCCCAACATGCTTTTGTTACAGGATCCGGACACTCATGTAACCATGGGTTGTTTAATTGAGCACCATCTCCAATAGCAACTTTCTGATATTTAATAAATTCAATATCCGCAGATTTTGCATTAACAGCTGCAGCTACTGCTGAAACAGTGAAACCTGAAGAAGCAACTGCAGCTTCTTCTACCATTTCTTCTCCTTCAACTTCCGCAACTTCACCTTCTGCTACCGCATCCATAACTGGAGCAGCTGCACCTTGAGCACCATGGATACTTGAGTAAGAAGCGTTAACCTCTACAACACCATCGTGCAATGCTTTATTCCAGAAAGCCTCAAAAGAAGCACCTCCTGCTAGAGGCATCACGTAAGACTTCCAGTTTTCTTTTACTTTATCAACATATTCTCCAGCTTGCCCAGACCATGTCATTAAACTTTGAGCTCCTTGACGGTTTTCGAAAAGTTTAGAAATAGTAGGCTGACCAAGACTGAACATTCCAGCTTTAGGCTCTGCATCATCCCAGTTCTCTAAATAGTGAGTTTCTGGACAAACATACTTACAAACAGAAGCCGTCTCATCCATCATACTTGATGTTGAAATTGCTAATTTACCGTTAAGTGCTGCTCCTAAATCTGCTCCCTGAGCCGAATTGTATACTGGGTTACAAGCTAAGAAGATAACTGCATCAACCGAACCGGATTTAACTCCAGCTACTAAGCTTTTCATTGCAGAATCGTCTCCCTGACGTTGGAACGAAGGCTTATCCATATTGATGGTTTTACCATAGTTACCCAACATTTCGTTGATTTTGTTAACAATCATGTTAACCTCCTTGCTAGAAGAATCAACTACTACTAAAGATTTACCTTTAGCAGCCATAAGGTCTTTAGCAGCTTTATCAAGGTTTTCGAAATTACCTTTTACACCACTAATTTTCTCACCTCCCATTTTACCTGCAATAGCATTGTAAAGTGCCGCAACAGCTTTACCTTGCTCAGATGGTTTGATAGGTGTTCTATAATCAGCATTCGCTCCAGTCATAGACATAATAGTCTCAAACTGATAGTGTCTGCTCATTTTCATGTTTTTGTTAGAAACTTTCTTTCCTTTTGAATACTGCTTAGCATATTCAATATCAGAAATCCAAGTTCCAAGGAAATCAGCTCCAAAACTTACAATAACATCTGCTTTCTCAAAATTGTGAGAAGGCAACGCTCTAGTTCCGTACATTTCCTTATTAGCATCCAACATTGCAGAGTAAGAAACTGCATCGTAAGTAACATGCTCCGATCCAGGATATTTAGCCTGAAAATCTTTAATTACTTGTTTTGTTGTTGGACTTAATACAGTATTAGATACGATTGCAATTTTGGAGGCACCTTGCAAACCACTAATAATCTCTTTATCTACTGCATTCCACTTCGCCTCTTTCCCTTCTTTATATGCTTTTTGCAATCTATTCTCATCATATAGAGAAAGTACAGATGCTTGAACTCTTGCGTTTGTTCCACCCTGACTAAGGCTTGAAAGTTTGTTTCCTTCAACTTTAATCGGACGACCTTCACGAGTTTTAATAACTACACTAGCGTAGTCTCCACCTTGCATGTAAGTAGATGCATAGTAGTTAGGCACACCTGGATCAATAGTTTCAGGCTTGTTTAAGTAAGGAATTGCCTTTCTTACTGGCGCTTCACATGCAGCCAAAGAGACTGCAGCCATACCAAAACCTAACGTCTTAAGAAAATCTCTACGTGTAGTTCCCTCCTCTTCCATTACATCTGCAAGAGTAGATGGAAACTCATTTTTCGCATCTTCTAAAAACTCTGGAGTAGGATTTAATTCCTCCAACCCTTTCCAGTATTCCTTTTTAGATTCTTTCATATTATTATATATATGATAAAAAGATTATTCAAAAACTTATTAATAGTGACACTTAGCACATTCTAGACCACCAATATCCTCAACAGTCATTGGCTCTTTAGTTTTGTCTTTGTGCATTTCTAACAACTTATCATAGTAAGCGTTACCTTCAGCATTCACTTGCGTCTCTCTGTGACAGTTAATACACCACCCCATTGTTAATTCAGCGTGCTGTTCAACAACATCCATTTCCTGGATCTCACCGTGACACTTTTGACACTCAATTCCACCTACTTTAACGTGTTGTGAGTGATTGAAATACGCCAAATCAGGAAGGTTATGAATTCTAACCCATTCGATTGGCTTCCCGCTTGCAACCGCATCTCTAAGAGGTTGTAGCTTTGGAGAATCCTTCTTAATCTCTCTGTGACAGTTCATACAGATATTTGTAGAAGGAATGTTTGCGTTCTTACTCTTTCTCACACCAGTGTGACAGTAGTTACAATCAATCTCGTGACCACCATTCTCTTGAGTACCAGCATGAATTCTATGAGAGAACTCAATTGGTTGCCCCGGAGCATACCCTTGCTGAACACCGATTCCCCATACGAAATCTAAACCAGCTTTAGCACCTCCAAGCACACCTAATAAGATAAGAATTGGAATCACCCACTTCTTAACAAACTCTAGGTAATCAATCTTACGATCGATAATTTCTTGATCAGCCTCATCTAAATCATCACGCTTTGCAGCTA
>JAHDFW010000016.1:0-32135 GCA_020627945.1 Cytophagales bacterium | reverse complement strand
TTACGATCGATAATTTCTTGATCAGCCTCATCTAAATCATCACGCTTTGCAGCTAATGAACGAATCACCTGATTCATTGACAACAGCAGACCAATAATAACTACAAGAGCTAAAGACACAATCAAAAGAAAAGTCGATAAATCTCCTCCTCCACTTTGCACTTGAACTTCCCCTTCAGTAAGCTTGGTCGGAGGCGGTGGAGGAACTGGTCCTTTCACCGAAGCGTCTTTAATATACGCAATCAACGCCATCTTCTCATCATCAGACAAGAATTCGTGCGAGTTCATTTGAGTCTTATTAAACTTCTCATACAGCTTAACTGCATAAGAATCACCACTTGCAATTACAGCAGAAGAATTTGTGATAAAAGCTTTAATCCACTTTACATCTCTTCTTTTATGCACATCTTTCAAAGCAGGTCCAGTAACCTGTCTATGAATTGCGTGACAAGAAGTACAGTTCTCATTAAACAAAGCCTCCCCCTGACTAATTACAGCTGGGTCCGAAGGAATTGTGTCTCCTGCGGTTGCAACAAACGCAGAAAAGAACATCACTAAGGCTAGTAATGAAACTCTAAAAATAGCTGACTTTTTTATTTTCATCGTATATATATAATAAAAGTACGGTCTAACTCGTTATTCCGTGGCAAATGTAATACCCGATTACCATTTCACAAAAGGTTTCAACCGAACTTTCTTAAAAATATTAATTTTTCAAGATTATACAATCTTAACTAACTGATTATCTGTGTTTTATTTTTATAATTTAGAACAATTATAAATTAGCATTCCTACCCAAGACCACAACTTATTAAAATTCAATTAGTTTGGTTTTAAATATAAGAATCTCTACTTTTGCAGGCTCATTAGCCCGTTGTATAGGCTGATGACTAGTATAAATCATTAATAAACAACAAATTATGGTAAGAAATTACGAAACTGTTTTCATCATGACCCCTGTGCTTTCTGAGGAACAGAAAAAAAGTACGGTGAAAAAGTACACAGATTTCTTGAAAAAGAGTGGTGCCAAAATCATCAACGAAGAAGATTGGGGACTTAAGCAACTAGCTTATCCAATCGAAAAGAAGAATTCTGGGTTCTATCAACTTGTAGAGTTTGAAGCTGAAGGAACTATTGTGGACAAGATTGAAACTGAATTTAGAAGAGACGAGACTGTAATCCGTTTCTTAGTAGTTAAACTTGACAAGCACGGTGTAGCATATAATGCTAAAAGAAGAAAAGGAGAGCTTGCTTCTCAAAATGTAAAAAATGAAGAACCTGTTAAAGCATAAGAAAGATGGCATTACACAACGAAAAAGTACACGACGTAAATAACGAGAAGTATTGTAGATTCGAGCGTAGCGGAATCAAGCACATAGATTATAAAAATCCTGATTTCTTGTTGAAGTTAATCAACGATAATGGCAAAATCATGCCAAGAAGAATTACAGGAACAAGTTTGAAATACCAGCGTAAAGTAGCTCAGGCTATCAAACGTGCAAGACACATTGCGATCTTGCCTTACACTGGAGATTCAATGAGATAATCAAACTTATTTATACTATTTCATTTTTGAAATTTAATCATGGAAGTAATACTAAAAGAAAATATAAAAGGACTAGGGTACAAGAATGATACTGTAGAAGTGAAAGCTGGATACGGTAGAAACTTCCTTATTCCTCAGGGCAAAGCAATAGTTGCTAATGCTCAAAACAGAAAAATGATTGCTGAAAACATTCGTCAGGCAGCTCACAAAGCTGAAAAACTTAAATCTGACGCTGAAGGTTTGGCAGGAAAAATCAACGGTTTAACTATCGCTATTCCTACTAAGGTTGGTGAAAATGGTAAATTGTTTGGAACAGTTACTTCACTTCAGATTTCTGACATCCTTAAGGATAAAGGAATTGCTGTTGACCGTAAGGACATCAACATTAAAGTGAAAGATAAAATAAAAGAAGTTGGTACTTACAGTGCATCTGTAGATTTGCATAAAGAAGTATCTGCTGAACTTTCTTTCGAAGTAGTAGCTGAATAATTAAGAAGATACTATATTATTTTGTTTGTAACATCCGTCAACCTCAGTGTTGGCGGATGTTTTTTTATGTTTAACTTTATATGCCTAACCGCAAAGAAGCAGAAAAGCGCGGAGGTACATCACTTGTGAATAATGAAGTTTAGAACAGAACTTAACCCTACTCCTTCAGATATTAAAATTGAGCATCCTAGTAAGATCATTTCTATTGGTTCTTGCTTTGCTGATAATATGGGTCTCAGATTTGATGAGTTACAATTCGACATCCTGAAGAACCCATTTGGAATAATATTTAACCCAGCAACTATTGGACATCTAATATCAGATGCGGTTAACTATCCTAACTATAAAGCAGATCTATTTGAACAATCTGTAATTCAAGTTTCAGAAGGGTTTAAGTCATTGCTTCTTCACTCAAGTATAAATGCTGAAACCAAAAATGAGTTAATTCAAACTTATGATTCCCTACTAAAACAAGTACATCTACATCTTAAAACAAGTGACCTGCTCATCATAACCATGGGCACAGCTTATACATACCAACACTTGAAATCTGGATTAACTGTGGCAAATTGTCACAAAATCCCTCAGAATGAGTTTCAAAAGACATTATTGAATCAAAACCAAATCACAGATCAAATAGAAAGTGCAATTCAGATCGTATCAAGACTTAATCCGAAATTAATGGTTCTCCTCACGGTTAGTCCCATAAGACATATTAAGGATGGAATTACCGAAAACAATCTTAGCAAATCACTTCTACGAGTAGGATGCGAATTTCTAGCAACCAAGTTTGATAATGTGCAGTACTTCCCCGCATATGAACTCATGATGGATGACCTTCGAGACTATAGATTCTATAAAGATGACTTGATCCACCCAACAGAGTTTGCTCAAAATTATATATGGGGTAAGTTTAAAGAAACTTACTTCTCTAAAGGAACCAACGACAAGTTGGATCAGTGGACCAAGTTGTTGAATGAATTGAACCATCGACCTTTGAATCCAAAAAGTGAGGATTATCGTTTATTTTTACTAAACCTAAAAGACAAATTCATCAAACGTTCTGAGCAATTTGACATTTCTGCTTTTACAAATGAAATAGAAAAACGTCTCTCTAGAAATGTCTAAATCTGATGATTCCATATCAAGGTTTTTTCAACCATTTATTTTAACTTTAATCTTAGTTACTAGTTGCCAAACTACCAACATATCTGAATCTAATATGAGTCACTATTCTTCTTCGGAACAAAAGTATACTAATGCTCTAATCCATGAATCAAGTCCATATTTGTTGCAGCATGCTCATAACCCAGTTAATTGGTATCCATGGGGTGAAGAAGCTTTGGAATTGGCAAAAAAAGAGGATAAACCAATTCTGGTAAGTATTGGCTACGCTGCATGTCACTGGTGTCATGTAATGGAACGGGAAAGTTTCGAAAATGAACAATTAGCTCAATTGATGAACGAAAACTTTATTTGCATTAAAGTTGATCGTGAAGAACGGCCTGACATTGATAATATCTACATGAACGCCCTTCAGTTAATGGGGCAACATGGCGGCTGGCCTTTAAATGTTTTTATCACTCCTGATCAAAAACCATTTTATGGCGGAACTTACTTCCATCCCAATCAATGGGAATCTGTTCTGATTCAAATTGATAAAACATACACTGAAAAACGAGAACGAATTGAAGAATACGCGAATAAATTAACCAATGGCTTAAATGATAATCAATCATTCAACATTTCGGTAGATTCTAATCAAACGATTACAAAATCAGAACTTGATCAAGCTTTCAAAGCTATAGAACGGCGATTTGATAAACAAAATGGTGGAATGGGAAATGCTCCAAAATTCCCCATGCCTTCTATTTATGAATACCTCCTATCCTATCAACATTATGAAGCTGAATCTGCTAAATCGCAAGAAATCTTACAGACTACTCTTTCCAAAATGGCAACAGGAGGTATATATGATCAAATTGGAGGAGGGTTTTGTAGATATGCTACGGATGAAAAGTGGCTTATCCCCCACTTTGAAAAAATGCTCTATGATAATGGTCAACTTTTATCCTTGTATTCTCATGCGTACAAAAACAATCCAAATGACCTTTACAAAACAACCATTGAGGAAACCATTGCTTTTTGTGAACGTGAACTAATGGGTAAACATGGAAATTTCTTTTCATCATTAGATGCAGATAGTGAAGGTGAAGAAGGTAAATTCTACGTTTGGTCATACGAAGAACTAAATAACTTACTAGGAGCTGATTTTGATGAGTTCAAACATTACTACAATGTTTCAGAACATGGTAATTGGGAAGGCAAGATCATCTTCGAAAGAAATCCAAAATACCTAGATCAGAAATTCGATGCGAAAAAGATTAAAACTTGGAAAGACTTAATTCTAAAAGAGCGTTCGAATAGAATTCGTCCAGGACTGGATGACAAGACTTTAACTTCATGGAATGCATTAATGCTTTCTGGATTATGTGATTCATATCAGGCTTTAGGAAATGAACAGTTCAAAGAACTAGCTATTACAAATGGAAATTTCATTGCTTCGAAGATCATGACCTCCGAAGGAAAATTATTCAGAAATTTTAAAAATAACAGGGTAACCATAGACGGTTTTTTGGAGGACTACGCGCTAGTCATTGATGCGTTCTTAGACCTGTATGAAATAACTTTTGATTACCAATGGATTGAAAAAGCCAACCTTATTAATAATTATTGCACTAAGAATTTTCTAGATACTCAGGATCAATTCTATTATTTTACCGATCTTAATTCTAAAAAGCTCATTAACAGACGTAAAGAAGTACAAGACAACGTAATTCCCTCTCCTAATTCTGTGATGGCCAGAAACCTATTTCGCCTTGGAACTCTTCTTGAAAATCAAAATTACATTGATCAAGCAAAAACCATGGGCCTTAAGATGAAGGACGTCACTTTGCGTCAAAGTTCTTTTATGGCGAACTGGTGTCAATTGCTAATTGAGTTGCACGAGTCACCCTTCGAAATTGTAATTACAGGTTCTGAAGATCAACAACATGATTTAAGAAAAGAGTTGCAGCGCTCTAATACAAGAAATTCGATTTACATGACTCCAAACACTCAACTTCCTCTTACTCAAGGCAAAAGTAGTTTGGATGGTAAAGCTACAGTTTACGTATGTCAAAATAAAACTTGTAAAATACCCGTTCATTCAGTTGAAGAAGCACTAAATTTGATTAATGACCTTCGTTGATCTGATTATCCCATTAGCACTACCGCAAAGATATACCTATGCGGTTCCAAACGAATTCGAAGATTTGGTTCAACCAGGTATTCGAGTATTAGTGCAATTTGGTAAGAAAAAGATTTACAGTTCCATAATCGCAGCAGTTCATAATAACGCACCAAAACAATACGAAGCAAAACCATTGCTGGAAGTAATTGATCAATATCCGCTATTAGATCAAAATCAGCTCAAGCTGATCAATTGGATGGCTTCTTATTATATGTGCACGGAAGGTGAAATTCTAAAATCAGCTATACCAGCAGGGTTAAGACTAAGTAGTGAATCCAATATTTCGCTTAATCCAAATGCAATTATAGAGGTTGAAAACATAGATGAACGAGAAAGAATCATTGTAGAACGCCTTTACCAAACGGATACACTCACATTCGTCGATGTAGAGAAATTACTCGGTAAAAAAAATATTCACAAATACATTAAGTCTCTCCTTTCTCGAGAATATATCGTTCTTTTTGAGCAAATTTCAGATAAATACGTTCCTAAAAAAGTTACTAGAATCAAGCTTAATGATAAGTTTCATTCGGAAGAATCTCTAAATGACTTGTTTAATACGTTGGAAAAATTCCCCAAGCAAAGTGACTGGGTCATGAGTTTTTTACAAGCAACTAATAGTGACTATACTCAAAGCACGGAAAAGTCTGTATTAACTAAAAATCATACCCTCTCCACATCTTCATTAAAAACTTTAATAAAAAAGGGGATCATGGAAGAGTATAAAGAGATCGTCTCCAGATTTCCAATGATTGCTAGTACCGAAAAAGAAGTTGTGCTCTCCGAACATCAAGAAAAAGCTTTTGGCGAAATTCTTGGGAATTTGGAGAAACAAGACATCACACTACTCAAAGGCATAACTGGAAGTGGCAAGACTGAAATTTACCTGAAATGCATTTCGGAAATTATTAATCAAGGTCAACAAGTATTATTTCTTGTACCTGAAATCGCATTAACAACACAATTAGTTCGTAGAGTTCGAGAGTATTTTGGCGATGCTGTTGGAGTATATCACTCTAAATATTCCGATAATGAACGCGTTGAAATTTGGGAAGGCACCATGGAAGGACGCTTTAAAGTCTTGATTGGTGTTAGAAGTTCTGTCTTCCTTCCATTTCATGATTTGGGTCTAATTGTAGTAGATGAAGAGCATGAAAGTTCGTACAAACAATATGAACCAAATCCTAGATACAATGCTCGTGATACTGCCATGATGTTAGCTAAATCTCATCATGCTAAGTTACTTTTAGGTACAGCAACACCGGCCGTTGAAACGTACTTCTTGGGTTCTAATGGAAGCTATGGATTAGTAGAGTTGAATCGAAGATATGGAAATGCAACACTACCCGAGATTCGTCTCATCGATATTCAAAAAGCAACCAGAACTAAAAGTATGTCTGGTTTATTTTCAAATGAGTTGCTTAATGAAATAAGAGGTTGTATTTCACGCGAGGAACAGGTAATCGTCCTTCAAAATCGTAGAGGATATGCTCCTATGATTAGTTGTGAAATGTGTAATTGGACTCCATCGTGTATAAACTGTGAAGTCAGTCTTACACTCCACCAATATGCAAACGAATTGAGGTGCCACTATTGTGGCTATAGAAAAACACCTCCTAATCATTGTACGGCTTGTGGTTCAGCTAAAATGTCCAGTTTAGGTTATGGAACTGAAAAAATTGAAGAAGATCTGAAGTTACTAATACCTGAAGCCAAGATAGAGCGAATGGATCTTGAAACTACTCGTAACAAGGGTAGTTTCGAACGCATTATCAATAACTTTGAGCATAACCAAACCAACATTTTAGTGGGTACACAAATGGTTAGTAAAGGTTTGGATTTCGATAATGTAACATTGGTTTGTGTTCTTAATGCGGATAACATGTTACAATTTCCAGATTTTCGTGCAACTGAACGCGCTTTTCAAATGCTAATGCAAGTATCTGGAAGAGCTGGAAGAAAAGAAAAAAAAGGACAAGTTCTTATTCAAACTTACGATCCTACTCAACGCATCTTCGATTACCTTCTTAAACAAGACTATCAAGGATTCTATGAATATGAGCTTAAGGATCGCGAACTATTAAAGTATCCTCCCTATTTCAGACTAACCAATCTGACCATTAAGCACCGGGATGTAAAAGTTGCTGCAGCCTTCGCAGATAAGCTTGCATTTAATTTACGAAAAAAGCTTCCTCAAAAAAGTGTATTAGGACCTGCAACACCATTTATAGGTAAAATAAGAAATTTCTATCTTTTCGAAATTCTAGTCAAAGTTGAACGACAGGTTAATACTGCTGCGGTTAAGGAGTTTCTTCGAAAACAAATCGATGATACCAAGTTTTCTAAGTCGGAATTTCGGAACGTGCTGGTGATCGCAGATGTAGATCCTGCCTAAGGCAATACATCTATTCTAGTTGAATACTTTACCTCGTCCAATACAATTTGACTATCAATGTCCGCAATATTTGGAATCAAGCTTATTCTATTTACTAAAAACTCTTTATACTCTTTTACATTTGAAAAACGCACTTTAGCTATAAAATCATAGTTGCCCGAAGTGTGGTACAATTCTACTATTTCGTGAAGTTTTTTTATTTCGTTCAAAAACGACTCACGTTCGCTAGCTCTATGTTCTTTAATTGCAATATTGATGAATACTACCAATGAGCGATTCAAAAGTTCTGGATCGAGCAGGGCCACATACTGTTTTATCACTCCGCTCTTCTCCATTTTTTTTATCCTTTCGTAGATCGGAGTAGCCGTTAAATACAACTTATCCGCCATCTCCTTAGCCGTCATTTTGGCATTCCTTTGGAGAAAATTAAGAATTTTAATATCAATTGAATCCATAAACCACACTTTTAACTAAACAAAGCCTATAATACAGTGTTTATTACCAAATAAAACACAATATTAAGCAATTTAATTACAACTAGATATTTTTGTAGTTAAAATCAACAGCAGCAAGTTCCTTAAGATCAACGAATGGTAAAGGCCTTTTATTTAACCGCTATTTCTACGTGTATTTTATGCACGTTTTCTGACTTAAGGCCAAGTTCGAACGGGGACTTAATTAAACAGGAACCGCTAAGTTTCGTTAACAACTTAATTAACAAGCTTGAAGAAATTGAATCTGGTGAATTTATCGTGGAAAACACGGAAAGAATAGGATCCAAATATCTTACTGGTAAGCAAAAGGTTGTATATCAAAAAAAACCTTTCGAATGCAAAATAACCTTCTTAAATCCTTACGAAGGCGCAAGTATTTTTTTTTCTCCTACCCAGAACAAAAATGCAGTATACTCGCCAAACGGATTCCCCTATTTTGACATTGAATTAGACCCCTTCGGAAGATTAATGCGTAAAAACAATCATCATACTATCTATGATGTGGGAGTTTCTTATATACAAACTATTCTTAAGAGCGCCATTACTAATAATGACATTCATTTTAGTCTTAATTCTACAACATCTGGATTCGAACTGTTAGCCGAAAATAAAAGTTTTGGTTATCGCGAACTTCTCACCACAAAAGCAACAAACTTAGTCGAAATAGCAAAGTCGAACCACCTGAGTGAATACTTAATTCTGATTAACAATTCCGAATATTCTTTTTACAGTAAAATTGGACCAGGAGAACGTATTAAAATCCCCAGCTCATATGCTAAAACGGTTAGAATTATGCTTGATAAGGAACTCACAATAACAAGTATTGAAGTATTTGATGATATAGGCCTATTTGAATCTTACCGCTATTCAGAGGTTAATTATAAACGCAATGTCAAACATTAGGATTTCTATACGCTTTTAAATAATGGCATTAAAAGGGAAAATAATAAAAAAGTGTGTAAGCATTTTGAGCCTATACACATCTCAGGCAACGTCTAAAGCATATGCAGTTAGTCAACAAAAACAATTATTAAAGAGACTTCTTGAAACTGCAGAGGCTACCAAATTTGGGAAACATTTTGATTTCCGAAATATCAAAAAGGAATCTAATATAAGAAGTAAATTTTCTGAGATGATTCCTGTATTCAACTATGAATCCTATCTTGATCCGTGGTTAAATGAAGTAAAAAAAGGCGTACCTCATGTAATATGGCCAGGTGTAATTAAATATTTTGCTCTCACTTCAGGTACAACTTCTGACTCAAGTAAGCGAATTCCAATTTCGGACTTAATGCGGAAAAGTTTGTTAAACACGAGTCTTAAGCATTTTTACACATTAAAAAATTATGATTTGCCCCCCAACTTTTACGAGAAGGAAATTCTCTTACTTGGAGGTTCAACTCTATTATCAAAGGTTGGCAAGTTGGAAGAAGGTGACTTAAGTGGCATTATGACACAAGATGTCCCACTATGGCTAAATTCAATAACTCGACCTGGTAAGGATATTGCCAAAGAAAAATCTTGGGTTCAAAAAATAGATAAAATAGTTGAGCTCGCTCCAACTTGGGACGTAGGAATGGTAGCTGGTGTGCCATCATGGCTTTTATTACTTTTCAACAAACTTATAGACACCTACAACCTAAACAACATACATGAGTTATGGCCCAATTTTCGAATATATGCCCACGGCGGAACCAGTTTAACACCATATAAAGGTGCTCTAGATCAACTGATGGGTCAACCAATTTTTTATTCCGAAACATATTTGGCTTCAGAAGGTTTTTTCGGGTATCAGAAAAAACCAAACTCTCCATTAACTCTTGCCATAAATGACAATATATACTACGAGTTTATTGAATTAAATCAGGTCAATTTCAACGACAATATTCTATCTAAAAACCATACATGTTGCTCTATTGAAAACCTGGTTAATGATAAAGATTATGTGGTTTTGATATCAAACGCTTCGGGACTTTGGAGATATATGGTGGGTGATATCATTAGCTTTTCGGACGTTGATTCCTTACAATTTGAAGTTAAAGGACGTCTTAGTCATTTTGTAAACCTTTGTGGTGAGCATTTGACTGAAGAAGAATTGTGTACCGCTGTGACTGCGGTACAGCGAACGATTAACCAAGAAATCAGAGAGTTTACATTTTACGCTGAGTTAATTAACAAAAAACACATTCATCATTGGTTTCTAGCTGCTGACAAGGAAACAATAAGTGTTTCAAAACAGGTAATCATTAATACTATAGACACCACACTTAAACAGCTTAACGACGATTATGCTACCGTTAGGGCCATTAAGATTGATGAAGTCAGAATCCATATAATGGATTTGAACTGTTTTTATGATTGGATGCACAAACAAGGTAAACTCGGTGGACAAAATAAGTTTCCCCGAGTATTAAACGACGACAAATACCAAGATTGGAGAAGTTTTCTAAATACTATAAAAACAGAAGTACCAAATATTTAACACATTTCTTTACCCCACATTCAACTTACTGATTTAAAGAACAACCAAGATGCCCGAGAAAAAATTAAAAGTCATCAAGAGCTATGAGAAATTGAGTCCAGAAATCAAAAAAGCTTTTGACGAAAAATATGTAGATGGATACGAAGGATATTGGATCTCGTTCGAAAATGCTAAAAACGAACTGATCCGTGCCATTCCTTTCGAAACCGAGGAGTTTATCTATTTAGTAAAGTTTAAACAGAAAAAAGTTTCGAATGAAGAGGAATCTGAAGACAAAGATTTTAATGAACTAGACCTGAAAGATGAAGAAAATCAATCTGAAGAAGATTTAGACTATTAATGAATCCTCATTCAATTATTCATACATCTCTATTTTAACTTAACCCTATTAATTCAAACAACTTATAACAAAATAAATGAACATACTTTTCTTAATGTACCCATGGGACAAGGTTGAACCAGATAAAGATTCGACCCTTCGCGTAATTCATGAATGTGCACAACGCGGTCACACAGTTGCAGTAACAACCTCCGCTAATCTTACCATACGTGATAGTATAACCATGTCATTTTGTAATGTAATAGAAAAGGCGTCAAATAAAACAACTAGTATATCCTCATTTTATAAGAAAGTAAAGTTCAAAGAACAAATGCTTCCTCTTGCTGGTTTTGATCTCGTATTTATGCGCGACAATCCTCCTCTTGATCCATTGGTGCTTAATTTCTTGGACTCCGTTAAAGATGATGTCATTATTGTAAATAGTTTGGAGGGCTTACGAGAAGCTAATAATAAATTATATACAGCGACTTATCATGATCCTGATAACGAAATAATTCCAAAGACTTTCGTATCTAAAAATAAAAAATACCTCAAACGAATTATTGAAGAATCTGATAGCGATAAAATGATTCTTAAACCTCTTAACGGTTTTGGAGGAAGTGGAGTAATCGTAATTGAGAAAAATGCAATGCAAAACATCAATTCTTTACTAGATTTTTACATTACCAATGGTAAAGGAGAAAATAATTACGTGATTCTTCAAGAGTACGTTGAAGGTGCAGATCAAGGTGACGTTAGAGTCCTAATGCTTAATGGAGAACCAATTGGTGCATATAGAAGAGTCCCAGCTGATGGAGAAGCTCGCTCCAACGTTGCAGTAGGTGGTTCCGCAGTCAAATACACACTAACCAAATCTGACAAAAAAATATGTAAGGCGATCGGTAAAAAACTAGTTAATGATGGCTTATACTTTGTTGGGTTGGACATAATTGGAGGGAAACTGATTGAAGTTAACGTTATGTCTCCAGGAGGAATTACAAACATCAACAAACTTTCGAAAACCAAACTTCAGCGAAATGTAGTGGATTTCTTCGAAGAAATAATCGCAGATAAAGAAGAGCGCGCAAATAGAAAAGCTAGATTCAGAAGTACTGTAGAAAATGCATAAACTCTCCGTTGCAAAAATCGTAGAACTAATAAAATCTAACAAGGTTTTCGAGGCGGAAACTCCAGATGGTTCTATGTACATTCGAATTGATCGATATGTCCCTTATGTTTGTACCGCTATTCACGATGGTTGTAATATACGTCAAGATCTAGAAGAAAAATGTGCTCTTAGTCCTTTCGAAAGATGGTACGAAGAGGATCCTTATACCGGAGAATTTATATCTGCTCTACCCATTGTATTAGTAGGCCGTGATTCAAGATTTGAATATGACTTAAACCGTTCTCCAGACCAAGCTATTTATGAGCAGGCATGGGGTAAGAAAGTATGGAATCGCCCGTTGGGAAAAGTTCAGAAACAAAAATCCCTCGTTAAGCACGATAATTACTACAAAATCACACATGCACTTATTGAGCAACTAGAATATACCTATAACGGATGTGTTGTATATGATATCCATTCATATAATTACAAAAGGTGGGAACGACCTGTACCCGTATTTAACATTGGTACGGAACGCATCAACGCAAAATTTAAATCTCATACGGAGGAGTGGAATAAACGACTTTCATGTATCAAACTAGAGCATAGCAATGTAACCATTGATTCTAAAATTAATGATACTTTTCATGGTAGAGGTTACAACCTTGAATACATAACCAAGCACTTTAGCAAAACATTAGTATTAGCTACAGAAGTAAAAAAAATCTATTGTGATGAAGAGACTGGAGAAGATTACCCACAAATCATTAAAGAACTTAAAATTGAATTCAAAAAAGCGATCCTTGATAATGCTAATTTATTTGCACAAAACTTTACCAATTGGAGCCTAACAAAAAACAACAAACTGCTTCCAAAAAGTCTTGATAACACCGTAAAAAAAGTAGATCGCAAACTCTTCAAATTGGTTAAAGACTTTGAATTGTTAAACTTCGTCAACCCTATCAACCTTGAAAAGGAAAAGAAACGCTTTTTTAAGTCAAACTTTACAGAAAATCCAGAATTCAATTATAAACCAATTCAGGTAGATCCGTTCTTGCTTAAAAGACAACTTCACAATTTAGATCTAGAAACCATAAATGACATTTCTATTCAAAACATGTATGAAGCAACCGTAAATGGGTACATAGACAAAATAGAAATGATGGCAGCTCTAGGCACTAGTAAATTCCTTTATAACTCGCTTAGATATTTCGGTAAACCAACGCCAAGCGATCTGAAAAATGCGACTTACCTCTTACACTTGCCTTCTTTACCCCACGAGGAGAAAGCACAAAATACTATTTTAAAAAATCAGGCCATAGATTTACTAAAGGAAAATTTGCAAGAATATGGTTTTAAATCAAGTATAGGGGTCTCAAAAAAAATGGTTGCTTCCATGATGGTCCTCAATAGACAACAAAAGGTTTTGGTGAATGACAAATTGAACTTACCAATCAGACAGTTCAAAGGCTTAATGCATCACGAAGTTGGTGTACACATGGTAACTACTATTAATTCAAACTTACAACCTTTAAAAATATTTAATGTAGGATTACCAGTCAACACCATGACTCAAGAAGGTTTGGCTGTAATGGCTGAATACTGGTCAGGCAATTTAACTTTACAACGGTTAAAAACATTAGCTTATAGAACCATTGCCATCAATGAAATGTGTAATGGAGAAGATTTTAAGTCTGTTTTCACAAAGCTTACCACCGAATACAAATTAAATCAAGATTCTGCTTTCACAATAACTACTCGAGTTTTTCGAGGAGGAGGCTTCACTAAAGACTATTTGTACCTACGAGGATTAAGAAAAATTTTGGAGTATTGGAATTCGGGCAAAGATTTATCGCCTCTACTTATTGGTAAAACTTCTCTGAAATTCTATAATACCATTGTCGAAATGTTAGAAAGAGGGTTAATACTTCCACCACAACATATTACATCGTGCTATTTGAATCCAAAAACTCAAAATGATACTCAGGTTTTTAATTACATTCTTTCAGGAATTAAATAACGTAAGTTAGGGATAAGCTAATCTCTCAAACTAGAAATGAATATTGTCTATTCGTTTATTAACGATTACTTTTGCAAGAAAATTAATTAAGATGAAATCTAAATTTTTAGCATACTTACTTTGGTTCCTTGGCGGATTTGGAATACTTGGACTACAACATTTCTACCTAGGCAAAGTACTGCGAGGTATTATATGGTTTTTCACTGGAGGTGTTTTTGGAATTGGAGCTCTTATAGATTTATTTACTCTATCGGGAGCCGTAGACAAATACAACCTTGAAGAAGAGTTAAAAATAACTAAAGCTACTGTTGCTGGACAGCAATCAGCAAATCAATAGTTACAATTTCCAATCTGTATTTAATTGTCTTACTCCTTCATATGCGGTAAGATCATATTGGCATGGGACAATAGAAGTATAATTATGCTCTAATGCCCAAATGTCCGTATCCTCTCCTGCATCCATATTTTGGAATTCTCCAATCATCCAATAATAATTTTTCTTTGACGGATCTACCCTACCTTCAAAATCCTCCTTCCAATACGCGTTCGCTTGACGGCAAATTTTTATCCCTTTAATTGGTTCATCCGATTTAGCTGGAAAATTAACATTTAAAGCTGTCCCTTTTGGAATTCCATTTTCCAAAGCTTGTTTGGTAATTGTTCTTAATTGATCCAACGCATGACTAAAATCCGCATCATGTGAGAATTCACATAAAGAGAATCCTATTGCAGGTATTCCTTCCATAGCAGCCTCAATAGCAGCAGACATGGTTCCAGAATAAATAACATTAACAGATGAGTTTGCTCCATGGTTTATTCCACTTACCACTAAGTCTGGCTTCCTTTCCTTAAGTACCAAATGTTTTGCCAATTTAACACAATCTGCAGGTGTTCCAGAAGTTTCATACGCTTCAACACCTTCGAAAATCTCCCTCTTTTTTATTCTAAGTGGATCATTCAACGTAATCGCATGCCCTTGACCGGATTGAGGAGAATCTGGTGCTACAACCACTACTTCTCCAAATTCTTTCATAATCATAGTTAAATGTCTGATGCCTGGTGCAGTGATTCCATCGTCGTTGGAAACTAATATCAACGGTTTATTGTTTGACATGGTATTAGAATGTTATTTTATTATTAAAAAAACTCAGGAAACTTTAAAGTTATCGAAAGTTTCCATATTTTTGCAACACACAAAACTATTGGTTTTTAACCAAAAACTTGGTCATAATTGTTCAAGTTTTAAAGAAACCAACCGTGAAACATAATAGATAAATAACATTTTTACCAATAAAAGAATGTTTAGAAACAAAATCATCATGAAAAGTATTCTTCTTAGTCTAGTACTTTTCCTTCCTATGTCAATTTTTGCTCAATCCAAATTTACTATCAGTGGATATGTAAAAGATAAAGATTCGGGCGAAGAGCAAATCGGAGCTACCGTGTATGTAAAAGACCTTGAAACTGGTACAAGTACCAATGTTTATGGGTTCTATTCATTGACGATTCCTGAAGGTGAGCATGAGATTATGATCGCTTTTTTAGGGTATAATACGATTACCAGAACGATCAATCTCACGCAAAGTCAAAAAATAAACTTTGAATTAGAACCAGAAGGAACCGATATTCAAGAAGTAATTGCAACTACTGAAGCTGAGGACAAAAATGTTGAGTCATTAGAAATGAGTACAACAAAAATCAGCATTAATACGATTCGTAAAATTCCAGCATTAATGGGAGAAGTCGACGTTATTAAAGCCATACAATTACTTCCTGGTGTGCAGACCGTTGGAGAAGGAGGATCAGGATTCTACGTTAGAGGTGGTGGAGTTGATCAGAACCTTATTATTCTTGATGAAGCTACAGTATATAATGCATCTCACCTTATGGGATTCTTCTCCGTATTTAACTCGGATATTGTTAAGGACGTAAAGCTTTATAAAGGTGGAATTCCGGCCGAATATGGAGGCAGGTTATCTTCAGTTCTTGACATCCGAATGAAAGAGGGTAATAAGAAGAAATATGGCGCTACGGGAGGTATCGGAACCATTTCTAGTAGATTAACTTTAGAAGGCCCTATTAAAGAAGATAAAGCCTCATTCATCGTTTCAGGAAGAAGAACCTATGGAGATTTAGCTCTTGCAGCTGCGAACGACACCAACTTACGTAAAAGCCAATTATATTTTTACGACTTAAACACTAAACTTAACTGGAATGTTAATGAAAACAATAAAGTATTTGTTTCTGGTTATTTCGGAAGAGATGTATTTAGTTTAGCTGACCTTTTTGGACTGCAATGGGGAAATGCTACCGTAACTTCTCGCTGGACTCACATATTCAATGATAAGTTATTCCTGAATGTAACTGGACTTTATAGTAACTTCGACTACTTCTTAGGATCCGATTTTTTTGAGTGGAAATCAAACATTCGTGATTTCTCAGGTAAAGCTGACTTCGAATACTACCCTAACCCTAATAACAAAATTAAGTTTGGAGGTCAAAGCATCCGACACACCTTTAACCCAGGAGATGTCGAATTCGAAATTGGACCTTCTATTATTACCAGTGAGATTCAAACAACATTTGCTAATGAACATGCGGCTTATGTTAGTAATGAGCACAAAATATCTAAAAGATTTTCAGCTCTTTATGGTTTAAGATGGTCATTATTCCAAAACACTGGTAAATACGATCACTTTATATACGATGATCAATCTTATGAGCGTGTAGATTCAGTTTTTTACAATCAAGGAGTTTTCAATAGTTTTAGTGGTTTTGAGCCTAGACTAGGGTTGAAATACACTTTAACAACTTCTAGTTCTGTAAAATTGAGTTATAACCGAATGAGACAATACTTACATTTGGCATCAAACTCAACATCTGCTTCTCCATTAGATATATGGATTCCTTCGAGTCCAAATGTCAAACCACAGATTGCAGATCAAGTAGCAGTTGGTTATTTCAGAAACTTCAAAGACAATGCTTATGAAGGTTCCGTTGAATTGTACTATAAGTTCATGAATAATTCAATAGATTTTAGGGACCATGCGCAATTATTGCTAAACCCTTATCTTGAAGGTGAATTAAGATTTGGAGTTGCTAGAGCATATGGAGCAGAATGGTTGATTAGAAAGCAAAAAGGTAGGCTTACAGGATGGCTTAGTTATACGTTGGCTAGATCTGAACGTCAAATTGAATCCATTAATAATGGCTTAACTTACCCTACAAAATATGATAAACGTCACGACTTATCACTTGTTGCGATGTACGATTTAAATGAGCGTTGGGATTTTGGAACGACTCTAATTTATTCTACTGGAGCAGCTGTTACTACTCCAATTGGACGTTATGAGTTTGGTAACACAATTGTGCCAATTTATTCAAGCAGAAATGGAGCTAGAATGCCTCCTTATCATAGATTGGATTTATCAGCTACTTTAACACCAAAGCGTAAAGATGGTAAAGAAGCTATCGGTGAATGGGTTTTCTCTGTATACAATACATATTTAAGAAAGAATCCATATGTAATTAACTTTACTGAGGACTCTGACAACCCAGGAACTACGAAAGCCGAAATGGTTTACTTATTCTCAATTATTCCTTCAATCACTTACAACTTTAAGCTCTAATTGAAGACTAGATATTAAACAACATAAATACGACTTGTAGATTATGAAAAGATATTTTAACACCAAGCTAATATTTAATGCATCATTAATGTTAGCATTAACGTTTGGATTATTTTCCTGTACGGAAGACATTGACTTCGATCTTAATGAAAGTGAAGAAGAGATTCTTGTAGTTGAAGGATATATTACCAACGAAGCAAAAGCACATACCATCAATTTATCTCTTTCTGGTAAATTCTATGGATCAGGAGAATTACCAAAAGCAGAAGGTGCTACGGTAACTATTTCGGATGGAACAACCACATTTAATTTAACAGAAAATGAACCAGGTGTTTATCAAACTGCCCCTACTGTGGCAGGTGAGTTTGGTAAGACTTACACTCTAAATATTGATTTTAGAGGCCAAACCTATACTTCATCTGCAACACTAAGAGATGTTCCTGAAATGACTGAAATATGGGTGGAGCAAAACTATTTTCTTGCAACAGAAGATTCGTTATACACAGTTTTTGTAAATACCTATGAAAAGGCAGGGAAAGGTGATTACTACATGTGGAAATTATACATTAACGGTTCGACTCCAGGTGATACTTTAGGAGGATTTCAGTTTAGTGATGATGAATTTGTTGATGGACAACAATTAGATTCACTTGTTATTGAAGGAGGCTTAGAAGCTGAAGTAGGAGATTCGCTTTATCTTGAGCAACGTACAATCTCCGAGGAGGCATATGATTATTATCTTGCTGCTAATCTTGAAACTGTGTGGCGAGGAGGAATATTTGATGCTCCTCCATCTAACGTACCTTCTACGATTTCTAATGGAGCTTTAGGGTTATTTGATGCCCAAGGAGTTACCTCCATTGAAATGGTAATTCAGGAATAAAGACAGGAAGGCTAGTTTAAAATCCCCAGCTTTGGTTTTTTCGGTTGAAATACTCTACTGAAACTTTAAAGGATCCATTTACAGCGGTATAATTAGATTCGGAAGTTGCTACGTATAATCCAACACGGAATCGTTCTCTAGCAATCTTAAAAACCCTTTCGGCGCCTGCAAAAGCCTCTATATGACGATAATTATTATCTCGTGCAAGTAGAGCTCCACCACCCGCTACTAAACGAATACGAGTCTTTTTAATCAACGGAAATTTGTTTACCAAAGCCCCATTAAAATGATGCACATAATGTCCTTCTAAAAACCAATCGAACGTTGGAAAAGTTCTTTCTAATAATTGATAAGTTGTTAATGGATCTGTATAAATAACGGGGTCCCCCATACGCTGATATTTATAATCTATTAGTGGAACACTATCTCTATTTAAGAACTTACCAGAGAGCACTCTAAATTGCGACGTCCCTCCTACTCCCATTTTCACTTTATGCCGAACATAAAACTCTAAATAGTCGAAATCTAAAGGGCTACCAAATACTCCTTTCCAGCCTTTCCTGTAGTCCATACCTACAGTCGGAAATTTTGAACCTAAAACAACTTTCTCATAAGGCTGTCGTACATACTTTTGCTTATAAGAATACGAAAAACCAAAAGACGTGTAAAATGCATTATGGGCTTCGAAGTCCTTAAAATCATTATCATTAAAGAAACCATCACTTAAACTTCCAATCTTATAATCGGAAACCGAAGTTCTATGTGCTAATGTGGTCGAGATATGAGAATAAAACCCGTTGAACAGTTCAATCGAATTGGCTATGTATACCTTTTCATTCTGAAAGTAATTGTTTCTACGTAGAATATTTATGTAAGCATCGTATGGATTAATCATATCAAATTCACGAGAGGCCCGAATCCTGAAATAGCCTTCTCTAAATGGATCGTACTTCCATACAATATTCCCCGACCCTTTCAAGTCCTTATTTCGAAAACCATAATTGGGATACCCATATAGATATATGGTTCGCTTCTTATCAAATTTCTTGTAATAACTAGCCCAATATCCTACTCGAAAACCTCCAACCTGAAATGGTTCTACCATTCCACCTATGGAAGAAAGGTATATTCTTTTTTCCTTTTTATGGTCAACAATCGTTATCCCATCTATGAACAGTTTTCTTAAGGTAACTTTATTCGCTACAGCTTGCATTGAATCTAGATAAGCTTCACTCTCTTTCAATTCTCTTACACTATCCGTATACGCAATAAAACGTTGCTCTTCAGGCGTTAATGGTTCTGGACGAATAGACTCCCAATATGATGAATCTCTTTCGTAAGCCTCCTCTGTAACTACACCCAATTCATTGCTAAAAAAGCGTTTCTTAAATTCCGGATTTATCACCCAATTAAAGAATTTGACCTTCGTTTGCCCATTAAATACCGTTCGCCCTGATTTAGTTTGGTAATCAAACTGTTGAGTCTTCAGAACCCAGATAGAATCATCCAACATCATATACTCTTGTTGGACTCCAAACTTATCAAACATATTAGTGGAGCCCTTCCCTAGTCTTAAATCAAGTCTTCTAATATTCCATAGATCCTCTATTATTTCTATCGTACCTTCAAAAAGGACATTCCCTGTCGCCCTTGGTGATACTTTAATTTTATTTATAGTGAGTCCATCCTCTTTATAAGATCCTAAGTACTTAAATTTGTACGCCATTGCTCCTGTGATGCTCAATGGAGAGATAATAGGAGTTTCGGTCAATCCTTGAACTACCAATAGGTTATCATAAAAATCGAAATTTGCCTCCGTTGTACTTAAGTAGTAGAGGTAATCTTCTTCGCCACGCTCTTCATAGGCACCTACTATTTCTTTGATCTTATTTGGTGCTTGCCAGTGCCTAGTAAGTTGAACTTCGACAAAACTTTTTTGAGGGAGATCAGCAAGTGTTATTTTTTTAACCGTATCGGAGGTTGTAGTATCTGGTTTTTGCCATTTATCCCAACGGCTTGGCTTCTTCTTCTCCTTTTTAATTTCGTCTCCTAATTCTCCCGCCTTTATATAAGCCTCACACGTTGAAGATTCAAATTGGTTTTGATACTTCTTCTTATTCTTAACAGCTTTTTTAATGATTTCAAAACCTGGATCTCGCCGTTTAACTCGTACTTCTACTGCTTCAATTCCTTGAATATCCTCTTGCATGTAGACATTTCTCACCACATCTTTGGTTAGAGTGATTTGAACATGTTGTTCTTTATACCCCACCATGGAAAAAATCACTTCATAGGTTCCTTCTTGAAGTTCGAAATGATATTTACCGTTAATATCGGTGCTAACACCAATTTCGGCTTCTTTTACAAAAACATTAACGAAAGGCAAAGGTTGGTTATTTGCATCATACACATAACCAGTAAGATCATGGTAATATCCATACATGTTGCCCGTAAGCAACAGCATCACAAAAACTAGTAAGTATCTACACCTTTGTACCAAGGGACGAATTTTATTGTAAAAATACAATTTTTAAAATTAACAGCTCTAAGTTAAGCGCACAAAAAAAGCCTTCCCTCTAACGAGGAAAGGCTTTCCTTATTTTGTATTCGAGACTAAATCTCGAATTCAATTCATATTAACGTTGGATCTTAACAGATACTGTAATACTTCCACGTCCGTCCATAAGTCCGTAAGTAGCATCTTCAGCATCAACTTTGATCAAACCTTTTCTTCCATCTTCGCTCATGAATTCGAAAACATCACCTACAGCGCTGATTACAACGTACTCAGGATCACTAGCAGAAACTGAAAGTCCAGTTAAAGAATCGTTTGTCGCAGTAGCGAAATCCATAGTAGAAGTCTTGAAGTGAGACTTGTTTCCACCATCAGTTGGAGTAGTTCCAGTTGGATCGTCAGCATCACATCCAGTAGCGTTACTTACAGTAAGACCGATTGGGCTTAAGAAACGAGCTGGGTTAGAGCATAAGTAAGAATCATATGGAGAAGCAGTACCTACAGCATAAGTAATGTCAATATACTGAATGTTCTCAGCAGCATCACACGCTACATAAGTTTGACCTGTTCCAGAAGCCATTCTTGAAGGAAGAGAGTTAGTGTTACCTCCTAAATCAATACTTGACCAAGTATCAACGATACCAGAACCAGTTACGTTCAAAGTTAATTGCTTGTAGTTTACATTTCCACCAGACTCGTCAGTTTCGATAGTCAAGTAAATTGGGTTCATTCCAGTTGGAACAGTATAGTTTACGTTTCTTACTTGAGGATCATCAGTGTTTCTCAAGTCGATACCGTTTTTACCACCTTTTGGCTGACCAGTAAGATCTACCTCAGTACCTAAAGAGTTCTCACAATCAGAAGCCCATAATCTTAATTTTTGAGTTCTGTTAGAACCTTTAGTTGCTTGAACTGCAAGAGCTAAAACGTTACCAGCCTCCACTTCAATAGTAGAACTAGCAAAGTTCAATACTTGGATATCAGCATCACCTGTAGCAGTTGGGTATACTAAATCTGCACAAGTTGTTGTTGGGTCTGGATCTGGATCTGGATCAGTGTTGTTACATCCAGAAAGCGCTACCATTGAAGCTACAGCTGCCAACGATAAATAATAAGATACTTTTTTCATTGCTTTTTGTTTTGTTTATAAAATTGTTCTTAATTTTTTTATTTTTCAAATCAGTACAAAGATAATAATTTCTTGTACGATTAAAAGATTCCTCGATTAAAACATGCCTTTATTCGATAAAATAAGGACATCACATTTAAGTAATCTTTTCAACCAATTTTCCTAAATTCTTATAACCTAGGATTTTCCGAATGGTCGATAATATGACGTGCTTGGTACGATAATAGTTGTAATCAATATATTTTTTTTGAGAATAACTTACCTGCATGTGTATATTTGCTTAAAACCTCCCTCGTGGAAACTAAACGTAACATTAAAAACGAACTTGATGAAATCATTATTTAAAAAGAGTCTTTTACTCGTAGTAATATTCTCCTCACTCTATGCAAGCGCAACAAAAGAAATAACTGTTGAAGATATTTGGAGCAGCTACCAATTCTCCGAAGATCGAATTGGAGGTGTTAACTGGATGAACAATGGCAACTTCTATAGTGTCCTCGCTTCCAATGACATCATTAAATACAACATTGTAACAGATAAGAAAGTAGCCACTATCCTTAGTGGTGAGGATTTACAAAAAGCAAATGGCGGTGAAAAAATAAATATATCCTCGTATTCATTTTCTAAAGATCAAAGTCAGATTCTAATCGAAACTGGTGTGGAATCAATCTATCGACACTCCTACAAGGCTATATATTACATATATAATACTAAATCGAAGAATTTGTATAATGTTTCGAATAACGAAAAAATTATGTTTGCAAAATTTTCACCAGACGGAAAGAAAATCGCATACGTTAAAAACAATGACTTGTATTACACCAATCTAATTTCTCAAAAAGAAGTTAGGATTACTGAAGATGGTTCTTGGGGTAAAATCATTAATGGTTGGGCCGATTGGGTTTATGAAGAAGAGTTTGGTAAGGCTGTAGCTTTTTCTTGGGCTCCTGATGGTAGTAAAATTGCATATTACAAATTTGACGAGTCTCGAGTAAAAGAATATAACATGCAAACTTGGGGGCAACTTTACCCAAATGACTACAGGTTTAAATATCCAAAAGCTGGAGAAGACAATTCGGAAGTCAGTGTTTTCTGTTATGACATCCTACGTAATAAATCCACTTTACTAGAAGATGGTAAAGGAAAAGATCAGTATGTACCAAGAATCTTCTGGACCAATACTAGTGCAGAACTGCTTATTTTTAAGCTCAACAGATTACAAAACCACTTAAGCATTCTTAAAACGAACACCACATCTTCATCACAAACTCTGATTTTAGAAGAGAAAAACAATACTTACGTTGAGGTTTATGACGACATTCACTTCTTTAAAAAGAAAGATCAGTTCTTAATTGCTAGTGAAAAAAGTGGTTACAAGCACTTCTACCTATATGATTTCAACGGTAAATTGATAAATCAGGTAACAAAAGGAGATTGGGATGTTGCTGGACTTCAAGGCGTAGATGAAAAGAAAGGCATGATCTATTATACCTCTGCTGAAATTTCTCCGATGGACAGACAGTTATATAGTATTAACCTAAATGGAACGTCAAAAACTAGAATGACTAAGGGAAATGGTACTCATGGGATTAATATGAGTCCAGACACCAAATACTATTTCGACCACTATTCTTCTTTGAATGTACCTACTGTGGTTAGTTTGTTTAAAACCGCTGGAAACAAAAAACAAAGCACCTTGGTTAGTAACAAAGACTTAAAAGATAAGATAGAGGAGTATGGTTTCGCTGATCGTGAATTATTCAAGTTCAAAACCACCGAAAATGTGGAGCTCAACGGATGGATGTTGAAACCAAAGGACTTTGATCCTAATAAAAAATACCCAGTATTGATGTATGTCTATGGTGGACCAGGTTCTCAAACCGTTACAGACAGTTGGGGAGGTTTCAATCTAGCTTGGTATCAACTGTTGGCTCAAAAGGGATATATCGTAGTTTCGGTTGACAATAGAGGAACCGGATATAGAGGTGCAGATTTCAAAAAATCTACTTATGGACAACTTGGAAACCTTGAGTGCAAAGATCAAATTGAGGGCGCAAAATACTTACAAACACTTTCATTTGTTGATAAAGACAGAATCGGAATATGGGGATGGAGTTTCGGAGGATATATGACTTCCCTTTGTTTAACTGTAGGAGCTGAATATTTTAAAGCTGGTGTAGCAGTAGCTCCTGTTACTTCATGGAGATTTTATGATACAATATATACAGAACGTTTCTTAGGGCTGCCTAAAAACAACGCTGCTGGATACGATGAAAACTCTCCTCTGTCTCATGCAGACAAATTAAAAGGAAACTATATGTTGATCCATGGTACAGCCGATGATAATGTACATTTCCAAAACGCTATTGAATTAGAAGATGCTTTGATAAAGGCTAATAAACAGTTTACTTCGTTTTATTATCCAAATAAGAATCATGGAATCTATGGAGGGGTAACAAGAACTCACCTTTATAACATGATGACAAACTACATTGTTAGCAACCTATAATATTCAGGCCAAATCTAAATGCACAAAAAATTAAGCAAGTTTGCATTCTTCGTTATCACAGTGCTTTCATCCGCACTGGTTTCGAGATATGTATTTAAGTATATGATTAACTACAATGAGAAGCTTCCCGAAATGGTGAAGGTTCTCATTGGAATGCTAATTATTGTGGTTTCTTTCATTCCTTTATCTTATTTCAACAAACCTATTGAAAAGGCCACAATGAAATATTTAGAGTCATCAAAGAAAATTGCAGAAAAGAAAAATGGAGGAGTAATTTGGGGTCTACTTTTGGCATTAATTTTACTGTTTTTTCTATACGCGTTCTTATGGTATGATCTTACACCTGGACAAATACTTACTAAACCAGTAACTGACTAACTGGTTTCGAAACAGTTATGAGTCCGTCTAAAAAAAGAGTAATATTTTTTTAGTGAAAAAGATACGAGAATCTAGAAAAGTAAGTTAAATTAGCATTAGAATTGGAAAAGACACGATGAAAAAAACGTTAATAGAACAAGATGAATTATATCGCTCAACGATAAGCGAATTATCGAACGAAGAGCGCATTGAATATTGCTACGATCTAATAGACAAGAACCAAAAAATCCTTACTAATCAAGGTTTGGAACTGCCTAAATTGAAACGTCTTATGATCACTGAGTTGATCGAAGCAGCTCAAAAAGAGATTAAGGCTCTTACTGGAATAAAGACTATTGACGAATCTATTTCTGAAGAGGATAAAAAAGATGTTGATGATATCAACAGAATTAATTAAACGTCCTATGATGTTTAAATAAAAAAGGCTTTCCAAATGGAAAGCCTTTTTCGTTTTATAGCGCGTTAATCTTTATTTAAGATATCTAAAATCCTGCCCCTTCTTAACTTTAAGTACGAACTCGTACATTAATTTAATTACTCCTTCAACATCTTTTTTAGAAACCGTTTCTACGGTAGTATGCATATACTTCAACGGTAAAGAAATAAGAGCAGAAGCAACTCCACTATTTGAGTATGCAAATGCGTCTGTATCGGTTCCAGTACTTCTAGAAGATGCTTGACGTTGGAAATCTATCTTTTTCTTATTTGCAACATCAATCAACATATCTCGAACGTTGTTTTGTACAGCTGGTGCATAAGATAAAACTGGACCATTGCCGCACTTCAAGTCTCCACTTTTCTTCTTGTTATACATTGGAGATTGAGTATCGTGCGTTACATCTGTAATAATAGCCAAATCTGGACTAATACGTTCCGCAATCATTTGAGCTCCTCGCAATCCAATCTCTTCTTGAACTGCATTAACAACGTACAATCCGAAAGGCAATTTCTTCTTGTTTTCAGAAAGTCTTCTTGCCACTTCAGCAATCATAAAACCTCCCATTCTATTATCCAAAGCTCGACCAGTAATATAATCTTTACCAAGTTCCATTAATTCGTCTTGGAACGTAATAACTGTACCAACGTGAATCCCCATCTTCTCTACTTCAGCTTTTGAACTTGCCCCAACATCTACAAAAATGTTTTTAAGAGACGGTGCAATTTCCTTTTCACCAGATCTTACGTGAATTGCTGGCCAACCAAATACACCTTGCACTTTTCCTTTATCTCCATGCAATACAACTCTCATCGAAGGAGCTATCTGATGATCAGAACCTCCATTACGAATTACAAAAATATAGCCATTATCATCAATATAATTTACATACCATGCAATCTCATCCGCGTGTGCTTCAATTACAACTTTGTATTCTGCTTTTGGATTTACTACAGCAACAGCTGTCCCATAAGTATCTACAAAATAATCATCTGTATATGGCTTTACATAATCCAACCAAATCTTCTGTCCTTCAGATTCAAAACCTGTCGGAGAAAATGCATTCAAGTATTTATACAAAAACGCTTTACTCTTCTTATCCATTCTTAATGTTTAGTTTAATATTAAAATAAATATATGTCTTTTGATATGAGCTAAACTAGCAATTATATCGCATTCGTACAACGCTAATTTTTGATAACCTTCCTCGAAAAGATCTGCTTATCATTTTCCCCTAGCCCTCTTAAGGTTACATAATATGTACCTTTTTGATATGCTTGCAGGGAAATCTCTCTTTGATAAATGTCATTAAGCAGGATTTCTCTCCGATATAAAATTTGTCCCAATACATTGTGAACTTCCAATCTGAAATATGGAAAACTTAAATCTTCAGTTCCTCTTGTAATTAAAACGTTAAATTTATCTGTCGTAACCGAAGGAATCAATTCCATATCCATTGGTTGCTCTTGTACAATTTGATTCTGCCTTGCTGTATCAAAGGAAAAAATATACAAACCTGAATCTCGATCCGTAGCTATAAGTATTTCTTTGCTCAAAACAGGGTAAATTCCAAATACTCCTTTATAACCTTCTTCATCAAAGTCTGGAGTTGTATCATACTCATCCTCCAACAAAAGATCAGTAGGGTCGGAAAGATCAAAAACGCGAACTCCCGCCGCATAATATGAGGTATAGCCCCAATCATCGATAACAAACAAGTTATGAACCGTTGCTGAATTATCCGCAAACCCACCCAATTTTTCAGGGTCGTCTAAATTAGTAATATCCCAAACTGAAATATCCCAAGCTCCAGAAACAGCTAGTTCGTCGCAGATATATAAATATTTACCATCCTTACTTGTCCATCCTTGATGATGATATTCAAGGTCTGGATCATTAATGTATGAAAGAAGTTTTGGGTTAGATCGATCACTCACATCATAAATATTAGTTCCATATCTACCATGAAAGTCATATAACAGATCTCCAACCACGGTAACATCATGTCCTTCTACCCCTCCTTTCCACAAACTATCTGGATTAGTTGGATCATTGTTCAAATCGTAAATAATCACACCTGGGTTCGAGGCATACATGAACCCTTTGTCATCTATAAACAAATTGTGCGCCGATGGAAAAGAATCGACCAGATTTGGGTTGGTTGGATCACTTATATCTATAATGTAACCTAAAGTACCATTTGTACCGCTTCCACTTGCTGTGTACACGTAGTTCTTCCAAACTTTATGATCAAATTCAGAAACTCCTGTCACATTGGATACTTGAAATGGATTGGATGGGTCTGTGATATCCACAATAGTTAACCCATTTGAGCCTATCAATGCGTAATCCTTATTGGTCACACTATCATGATATGCCCAAACATCCCAAGAAACATCAGGCATAGGCAAATGGGACAATAAATTTAACCTATTCTGCGACAAACCATTCAGGACAATGGCACATAACAAGGCGAGCTGTATTAAAAAGGATTTTAAGTTCATTTCAGTATCAACAACAAAATACACCATTTTTGAGTTCTGAGCAAAAAAGAATATCTTTGTTTTAACCGAAAACGATAATAAATCACTCAATATTAAATAAATGAAAAAGATTATTGCTTTAGTAATGTTCCTTGGGGTTGCAAGCCTTGGAGTAACTTACGCTCAAAATGAGAAACCAGAAAACTTATCTGCGATCAAAAAAGATGCAGAATTTTACGCTAATGTATATGCACGCAACCTGTCTAAAAGTGTAGGTTTAAATAAGACTCAAGAAAGTGAAGCTTCAAAAATCTACAAGGAGTATTCGGATAATGCTGTTAATCTTCGTAAGACAAGCCCTAATAAATTGGAAGAAGAATTACCAAAATTGCAGGCCACACGTGACAAAAAACTTGAAGCACTAATGGATTCAGACAAGCAAAAGGAAAAATTCAAAAACTATTTGAAGGAATCCAATACTAAATAATTTTTAGTTATTGCATTTAGCATCTCCATAGGCTAAATTCGTGAACTTAATTTAAATCAAACACCACGTGAAAGTAACATTTGAAATAAATAGACATGTTAACAACATCTTGCTGTTTATTACCCTTTTCATCATGATTGGATGTGAACCTTCAATGGAAGACAAGGTTGAGAAAAAGCGACAAGAGGTAATGGACTTGCATAATGAATCTATGTTGGTTCATGGTGAAGTTGTAGAAACCTTGTTTGAATTGGAAGAGGCTCATAAAGAATGGTTGAAAGATTCGTCAAATATTGGTTCTGGAAAAAACATTAAAATTCAAGAGACTCTTGCAGCACTAAAGTCTGCCGATGAAAATATGATGACTTGGATGCACGCCTACACTCCTGCTCTTGAAAAGCTTACAACCCCAGAAGAAAAAATTACGTTTTTTGAGGAGCAATATAAAGAAATGCAAGAGGTGGATACTCAAATGAAATCCAGTTTGGAAGATGGTAAAATGATGATTGATAGCTTTGCGGTTCAAGAAGCTCTAGAAGAACCCGAAAATAATGAGAATTCTGAACCGTCTGTGAGTGAAGAAGAACTCGAAGAAAAAGAAACTCCAGCAATTTATTTAGATGAAACAGAAGACGAAAATGCAGATGTGGCGGTTTAATTTCTTTTTTCAATTTGTGCTAATAACAATAATTGGACTAAACCTTTTCTCCTGTAAATCTAATGAAGGTGATAATTCATCTAAACTTCAGATTTACTCTAAAAAGGAAGTAATAGATGGTAAAGAACAACATATCCCGATTCCTGAATTTGAATTTACCAACCAAGACGGTCAAACAGTCAATAATGCTACTTTTAAAAACAAAGTATACGTTACCGACTTCTTCTTTACTACTTGCCCGGACATTTGTATCAGAATGAGTGCTCAAATGGCACGACTTCATGAAGCTTTTAAAGATAGTAATGATGTAATGCTTCTTTCTCATTCAATTAACCCAGAATATGACAATGTCGATGTGTTAAAAGCTTATTCGGAAAAACTTGGAGCAACATCAGAAAAATGGCACATGGTAACCGGCGAAAGATCTGAAATCTATGGAATGGCTAAATTTCTGATGGTTACGGCCCTGGAAGACCCAAAAGCTCCAGGTGGTTATGCGCATTCAGGACATTTCATCCTTATTGATAAAAATGGATTAATCCGTGGTTACTATGATGGCACTGACGAAATGGAAGTAACCATTTTGATCGATAACTTAAAAACACTGTTAAAGGAATAAGGATAATGTTGACTCGCTTAAAATCCATAAGTGTATTTATTCTTTGCTTTACTCTTTTCATCCAATGTGATCGAAATAGAAATAGAGACGGAGTAAGATTGTATGAGCAGCAATGTTTGAATTGCCATCAAGAATCTGGGCAAGGTGTTGGCAAACTTACCCCAGCACTAACCGACACAGATTACCTTAGAAATCATAGAAACATGTTGCCTTGCATTCTGGAACATGGCATGGAAGGCCCTCTAACCATTAATGGAATTGATTACGACGAGAAGATGCCTAGCATTGAACGCCTAAGCGATGCAGATATGGTTAACCTTCTCAACTACATTGGTCAGAATTGGGGAAATGATTTGGAAACATTTACCATTAAGGAGATCATTGAATTAAGAAAGAATTGTGATCAATCAAAATAGGTTTTAGCTTGCTACGACTTGCGAGTTATAAATAACATATCTAAAAGGTCTAAAAGAATTCTCTTATCGGTAATGGGGTTAATAATAATTGTAGCCTACTACAATTGTCTTCCTGCTCCTTTATTTCAAGACCCTACAAGTACAATACTTTACAGTGCAGATAGTACACTATTGGGTGCTTCTATTGCAGACGATGGACAGTGGCGCTTTCCAGAAAATAAGAACCTTCCGATAAAATTTAAAACTTGTATTACACATTTCGAGGACGAATACTTCCGTTATCACCCTGGTGTTAATCCTATTTCAATTTGTAAAGCAGCTTGGTATAATCTAAACAATTCTGGAACACGTGGTGGCAGTACGATCACCATGCAAACTATCCGAATTGCACGTAAAGGAAAGTCAAGAACATTAAAAGAAAAACTAATTGAAGCCGTAATGGCCACTAGACTTGAATTGCGCTACTCTAAAGATGAAATTCTCCGAAAATATGCTTCATACGCCCCTTTTGGAGGCAATGTTGTTGGTATTGAAGCTGCCAGTTGGCGCTATTACAAAAGAAAACCAAGTCAACTATCATGGGGAGAATCCGCAACATTAGCTGTTTTACCTAATGCTCCTTCCTTAATTCACCCAGGTAAAAACAGAGATTTATTAATTGCAAAACGAAATCGCTTGCTTAAGAAGTTGTGGAAAAATGAAGTAATAGATTCAACCACTTACATTTTAGCAGCTCTTGAACAAATCCCAGATAAACCATCTCCATTACCCCAATTAGCTCCACACCTGTTAACAAGAGTTATAAAAGAAGGCAAGAAGGGGCAAAGTATTTACACTACGATTAACACTAGTGTTCAAAAATCCGCAAGCCGAATCTTAAAAGATCATCACAAACATTTGTCAGCGAATCAAGTTCATAATGGTGCTATCTTAATCCTTGATGTTAACACGGGCAATACCGTTGCTTATGTTGGAAATACTCTTCCTGACAAAGGAGCCTCAAATCATGGAAATAGTGTTGACATCATTACATCCAACCGTAGCACTGGAAGTATTTTGAAACCGTTTTTATATGCAGCAATGTTGGATGATGGCGAAATTCTACCGGAAACCTTAGTTAAAGATGTTCCAACCTACATTTCTGGTTATACCCCGAAAAATTATTCTTTAAAATATAATGGAGCTGTACCTGCACGCATGGCGCTGGCCCGCTCACTAAATATTCCGTCAGTTCATTTGTTGCGTTCTTATGGAATCCCGAAATTTATTGCGCTGTTAAAGAAGCTAGGATTAAGCACAGTCAACAAAAACGCTGACCATTATGGTTTAACATTAATACTAGGTGGAGCGGAAGCAAACCTATGGGAGCTCTGCGGTACATATGCAAGTATGGCACGTACTCTTAAGAATTATTCACCGTCAAACATTAGTACTGAATTTCGTTCTCCAACCTATGAGATTGACCAAGACTCTACGCTGAATACAAGTAAAGCTAGTCCAATAACAGCCGCATCCATTTGGGAGACCTATATTTCCATGCTATATGTTAATAGACCTGAGTCGGAAATAGGATGGGAAAACTTCAGTTCTTCACATAGGGTAGCCTATAAAACTGGAACTAGTTTTGGAAATAGAGATGCCTGGGCTATAGCAATGAGTCCTAATTATGTTGTTGGAGTGTGGATTGGTAACGCGGATGGAGAAGGTCGTCCTAATATAACTGGAATAGGTGCCGCCGCGCCAGTACTTTTCGATCTATTAAAAATGTTACCCAAATCCAATGAACCTGTTAATAAGTTTGATCCTCCATATGACCAAATGCGCGAAATAGAAATTTGTGCAGAAAGTG
>JAHDFW010000209.1 GCA_020627945.1 Cytophagales bacterium | reverse complement strand
ACACTACATATTCTTAATCGCTGGGGAAGTATCATTGAGACATTTGAGAATTATAATAGTGATTGGGATGGAGGCAGTTACCCTAGTGGAACCTATTTTTATATCTTAGAGGTAGAAGGTGATCCTGCAAGCCCACACAAGGGATCTTTCATGATCATTCGATAAAACTTACCGTTTAATAGATTAGTTATTAATTAAATAACAAATATTTAGAACGTATTCAATTCGATTTGTCTACTTTTGCGCTTTCATTACAAAAAGTGCATTATGGACTCTATCAGAAACATAGCTATTATTGCCCACGTAGACCACGGTAAAACTACTTTGGTTGACAAGATTATTCACGAATGTAAAATTCTTGATGATCGCAAAGAATCTGGGGATCTAATACTAGATAACAATGACTTGGAACGTGAAAGAGGAATTACGATTCTTTCTAAAAATGTTTCTGTAAGTTACAAAGGAGTAAAAATTAACATCATCGATACTCCAGGTCACGCCGACTTTGGAGGAGAAGTAGAACGCGTTCTTAAAATGGCGGACGGTGTTCTTCTATTGGTAGATGCTTTTGAGGGGCCAATGCCTCAAACAAGATTCGTACTTAGCAAAGCGATCGAACTTGGACTTAAACCTATCGTGGTTGTAAATAAGGTAGACAAAGAAAACTGTCGCCCAGATGAAGTACAGGAAGCTGTATTTGATCTAATGTTCAACCTTGACGCAACAGAGGAACAATTGGATTTTCAAACAATCTATGGTTCATCTAAGCAAGGATGGATGGGACTCGATTGGCAAGAACCAACAGATAACATCACTCCACTCTTAGATACTGTATTGGAAGTAATTCCTGAAGCTCCTTTCAAAGAAGGTACACCGCAAATGCAAATCACATCACTAGATTTCTCTGCCTTTGTTGGTCGTATTGCTATTGGACGTGTATACAGAGGTACCTTGAAAGAAGGTATGGATGTAATGCTTTGTAAAAAAGACGGAGTAAATAAAAAAGTGAGAATCAAAGAACTTCATGTTTTTGAAGGTCTTGGTAAAAAGAAAGTTTCAAGCGTAAGAAGTGGTGATATTTGTGCACTAGTTGGAATCGACGATTTCGAAATTGGAGATACAATTGCTGATCGCGAAAATCCAGAACCACTTCCTCGTATTTCAATAGACGAGCCTACCATGAGTATGTTATTCACCATTAACAACTCTCCATTCTTTGGTAAAGAAGGTAAGTTTGTAACATCTCGTCACTTAAGAGACAGACTTTATAAGGAAACTGAAAAGAACTTGGCTCTTAGAATTGAAGACACAAGTTCTGAAGATAAATTTAACGTGTTCGGGAGAGGAATTCTTCACTTGTCTGTACTAATAGAAACCATGAGACGTGAGGGATACGAGCTGCAGGTGGGTAAACCACAGGTAATTCGTAAGGAAGTTGATGGTGCAGATTGCGAACCTTACGAGGTTTTGGTAATTGATGTACCAGAAGACTACTCAGGTAAAGCTATTGAACTAGTTACTCAACGTAAAGGAGATCTTTTAGTCATGGAACCAAAAGGAGATCTACAGCATCTTGAATTTTACATTCCATCAAGAGGAATCATTGGGCTTAGAAATAATATCCTAACCGCTACGGCTGGTCAAGCTATTATGACCCACCGTTTCAAGGAATTTGCACCTTACAAAGGAGATATCACTTCAAGAAGTAAAGGTTCACTTATTTCAATGGAGGTGGGAGATGCTACAGCATTCGCTATTGACCGTCTTCAAGATCGTGGGAGATTCTTCATCGATCCAGGTGACAAAATTTATAAAGGGCAAGTAGTAGGAGAACATACGCGTGACAATGACTTAGAAGTAAACCTTATTAAAGGAAAGAAACTAACTAACATGCGTACTCAATCTTCAGATGATGCGGCTAAAATTGCTCCTAAAATCAACTTCTCACTTGAAGAATGCATGGAATACATCAAGGAAGATGAATATCTTGAAGTAACTCCAGAATCACTTAGAATGAGAAAAATATAGATATTTCCCTTTTTAAAAAAGGCTTTGAAAACCCTGACTTTTGAAAAATTGTCAGGGTTTTTCTGTTTATAAAAAACCCGTTGCCTATTATTTAAACCAAAATGATCCGTAAATTGTATTCTTTAAAACACCATTTACCTAAACGTTATGAAGAAGTACAATTTAATTGTAGCAATTGCAACTATCTGTATAATAATGTATGGATGCAACAACAAAATAAAAGTATCCCAAGGAAAAAAGGTTGAAGAAACCAATTCTACTGAAGTTACTGAAGAAAACAGTTCCAGTTTTGATAAAGAAAGAGCAGAGCGAGTTGGAGCGGACAAATATGGCATGAAAAAGTACGTGATGGCCTTCTTAAAAAAAGGACCTAATCGTGATTTAGACTCAGCACGAAGCGCCGAATTACAAAGTGCCCATATGGCGAATATAAACAAAATGGCGGAGGCAGGTAAACTTGTATTAGCAGGACCTTTCTTCGGAGATGGCGACTTACGTGGAATTTATATTTTCGATGTTCAATCCATAGAGGAAGCAGAAGCTCTTACGAATTCTGATCCAGCCATTCAAGAAGGGAGTTTAAAAATGGAATTGATGGAGTGGTACGGTTCGGCAGCGCTGATGGAAGTCAATGAAATTCATAATAAAATTGCGGAAATAAACATTTAAACCTTGATTGATGCATAGAGTTTTAGGAATATACTGGTCTTTATTATTTCTTTTTGTAGCCCACTTTTCCTTGGGGCAAAATCAAGAAAATCTAATACCAAGAAAAATTTTATTCGGTGAAAATGTACGTAAAGACTTTAAGTTAAGTACTTCGTGTCATTACGTGTTGTACAGAGAATCTCGCGCCGCAAACACCTTATTCTTTAAATCCACTGAGAATCCTTCAGTTACCGACTCCATTGTATTCGATGGCGCCATTTTATCTTACCATTGCAACTTATTTGGTGTAATAGTAATTATCGCGGATGATAATGAACAAGTACATGTTCAACGAACCTATTTAAAAACTAAGGAAATCTCATCTATCGGTGGTATTCCTGATTCTTTAACTAGCGCCAAAGTTCTTCGAACCTCTTCCAACCTAAGATCTATTGCGTTTGAACTAAATTGCACTGAACAAAGTAGAAACGGCATATATAAGTTTGATGTTTTAATTAACAGGATCTATAAAATTCACGAAACTCCACCATATAGTCAATACCTGTTGGATGGAGAATTGCAACCTTGTGCTGCTAATGCAAGTAATGAGTTAGGTGGAAATAAATTGCTAAGTTTGGAAAACAATGAGTGGAAAGTAATCGAGAGTGTCCCTTGGAGCATTGATATGTTATTGGGTGGCTTTTCTAAAATAATTTCTGTCTCTAATGACGGAAACAAATTATACTTTACTTCCAATAAAAATACCGACAAGTCGCAACTCTACGTTTATCACAAACAAACTGGTAAATCGGAAAAGATTGCACATCACAACGACGTTGATCTTCTACCATTTGCTTTCACAAAAGACCCAGATGGAAACGTTGAAACGGTAGTCGGACTTTTCGCAAAAACCGTTCGAGTGTATAATTCCGATTTGGCACAACACAACTTTGAATCTATTCAAGCCAAGTTAGATGGAGATATTAGTTTTCTAGATGCTAACCCTAGCAATACCAAGTGGTTAATTCGAGAACTATCAGGGCAACCTAGTAAAGTTTACTATTATGATTGCTTCACAGAAAAACTAACCTACATCACCTCAGATGACCCAAAAACATCTTCACATAAGCTAGCCAAAAGATATGCATATGTAGTCGAAACATCTGATAGTTTGAAATTACCAATCCATGTTTATCTGCCCCCAGATGTAGCAATTGATGAAAACGGCATCCCGAAGGAGCAACTCCCCACGATATTATATGTTCACGGAGGACCCTGGCTTGGAGTAGTACATTGGAACCAAAGATTCCACTGGAGAAACCTACAGCTCCTTGCAAATCGTGGTTATGCGGTGGTTAATTGTGAATTTAGAGGAAGTAGTGGTTTGGGTAAGGAATTCTTTAACAAATCCTCAAAAAAATGGGGAACCGATATGACTCAGGATATTAAAGAAATATCGGATTGGTGCATTGAAAACAAAATAAGCCAACCAGAGAAAATCGGTTTATTTGGTTGGTCCTATGGTGGATATGCAGCTTTGGCTGGACCCGCATTTTACCCTAATCAATATGCATGTGCAATTTCGATGTACGGAATTTCTGACTTGGAAAGTTTTGTTAAAACAGATTTTGTAAATACTGACCTCTGGAGAAACATGGTGGGGAATTATAAAAAAACGGAAGATGTGAAATTGTTAAAAGAACACTCTCCAATTAATTATGTAAAACGATTTAAAGCACCAATTTTATTAACAACTGGAAGCAAAGACAGAAGAATACCGCAAATTCAAATCGATCAAATGGCAGATACCCTCTCTAAATATAATAAAGAAGTTGTCTATTTCTATTATCCAGAAGAAGGACATGACTATAGACAACCAGAGAGTTGGCTTTCTTTTTGGGCAATAAGTGAGCAATTTTTATCCGATCATTTAGGAGGAAAATATGAGCAAGCTGGAAAAGACATAGAATCTGGTAATTTTGTGATTGCAGAAGGTGCTAATTATATCAGTAAAATGCAGTCTTCAAGCCAATAATTTACATGTCTAACTTTAATAAACACTTGTACAGGTTTGGGTCAATAGTAACACTATTGATTTGTTTGAGTTGCGCATTAGTTAAAGCAGAAAAACCCAAACCCGAGCAGCTTAATAAAATTTGGTTCAATAAGGACACAACATCCTCTGAAAGAGTAAAAGCTCTTAATCAGATCATCTGGGATCAACACCTATTTACTAATCCAGATACTGCGCTCATACTAACAGACAGCATGTTGGTAATTTCAGCAAGAGACAGTTTACTTTTTGGCTTGGCTGAAGGGCATAGTACCAAAGGTGTAGCTTATGCTATTAAAGGAAACTATCCGCTTGCCTTAGATCAATTCTTGAATGGCCTAAGAGTTGCAGAAGCGATGCAAGATGATAAATTAATTGCAGATTTATCTGGAAACATCTCCAATGTTTATCGAGAATTATACGAATACGAAAAGTCTAAGGAGTACCTCTACAAGTGCATCGAAGTTGCTGAACAAAACAATGATGTTCGCGCTCTTTCGAACTCCATGAGTAACCTTGCTGGTATTTACAACGAACAAGGGGACTATGAAAAAGCATTAGAGTATGCTTCCAAAGGCTTAACATACGAGCACATCAAAAATGATCCGATTCGTCATTCTAGGTTGCTGCATAATATTGGTACCATTTACCAATATTTAGAAAACTACGACAGTGCGATATACTATCAATCCGCAAGTCTAGCCATCAGAGATACTTCTGAAGATAAACTCGGAAGAATTTCAAGTCGTATAGGCTTGGGCAATGCCTATATTGGGAAAGGGCAAGCTCAAAAAGGAATTGACTATTGTAAGCAAACCGAACAAATGCTCAAGGAGTTTAACTCTGATTATCAAGAAGGTAAATATTGTGAATGCCTTACAACAGGATATGAAAAATTAGGCAGACATGATTTAGCATTACAATATTACAAACGCTTGGACACCCTAAATAAACGCATGGACAATGAAAGCAATCAGAAAAAAGTAATCCAATCACAGTATCAGTATGAAATGGAAAAACAACATGTTTCTGATAGTTTGTACTCCGTGCAAAGAGAGCAATTAAACCAAGTTGAATTTGATAAACAAATTCAGTCAAGAAACCTTATTTTAGTTTCGATTGTGATTGGTTTAATTTTGTTGAGTGTGTTTGCCTATCTAATGTATAGAAGGTATAAAGTTACCAATGAGCAAAAACACATCATTGAATCTCAGCACCAAGAATTAGAAAAAAAGAATAGCGAAATACAAGCTAGTATCAACTATGCCCAACGTATTCAGAATGCGGTATTACCTGAGAAAGAATTACATCAATTGTTCAACGACGCATTTCTCATTTACCAGCCTAAAGATATAGTCTCTGGAGATTTCTATTGGTGGGAAGAAAAAGAAAACTTAAAACTATTTACGGTAGCTGATTGTACAGGACATGGTGTTCCAGGAGGTTTCGTAAGTATGTTAGGTACTATTTTTCTGAATGAAATTTTCAACTCGAAAGGTTTAAGGCAACCTAATAAAATATTAGATGAGCTAAATCATCTGGTTCAAATAACGTTAAGAGATAAGACAGGCACCACCATTAAAGATGGTATGGACATTTCGTTCGCCTGCCTTAATATGGATACTTTAGAATTAACTTGGGCGGGAGCAAATAATCCACTTTATGTGATAAGAAAAGCAGAAGAAGGATATCAAACAGAAGTTGAAATTTATAAAGCTGACCGTAAACCAATTGGTGTGTCTGGAAATGAAAACCCTTTTACGGTCCATCACATCCAATTAGCCAAAGGAGACTTAGTGTATCTATTTTCCGATGGATACGCGGACCAATTTGGAGGACCAGAAAGTAAAAAGCTAGGATATAAGAGATTCAGAAGTATCCTTACAGACGCTGCTCATCGGGAGCTAAAAGACCAAAAGCAAATTCTTGAAAATTACTTCGACATCTGGAAAGAATACGAAGACCAAATTGACGACGTCTGTATTATAGGCGTAAGACTATAATATAGACGGAGTCAGCCTGTCTTGAGCAAAGCGAAAGAACGTCTGTATTATAGGTGTTAGGCTATAATGTAAATGGAGTACTTCGGAGTCTTACGAACAAAAGAACCGAGCCGTAGCGAGGTTCATCGTGAGACTCCGAAGTACAGAGCTACAATAAAATTC
>JAHDFW010000208.1 GCA_020627945.1 Cytophagales bacterium | reverse complement strand
ATCTCAGCTTTTGAAGCACCAATTGGTATGTCTAAAACTTGGTGATAGTAGGACATATTACTCCACTTAATACACCATACTCACAAACATCATAAGTGCTATAAAAAAGCCAAAAATATACCAAGAGAGTTTCTTATCGGCTAGCTGAACAAAGAAAAGATTAAACAACAAAATCAAGATAACAATTGGAGATAGTATCATTCTTGCAGTATAACTTGACCAACGATTACTCCAAAGTGGCTCTCTTTTCAATGACCCATCTTCCTTAGTTAATTCGATCTCGGCCTTTTTCATAAAACCTAATATTGGGGTAGTATGAAGTATAATCGGATCCGTTTCACCTTCCTGCATTTGAAGGTAAATTTTATAATCAATTCTAAACCATTGATTAGTGCCTTCTGTTACATTAAAGACTCCCTGACGATAATAGGTACTGTATTCAAAATCTATAATGTCAACTTTCTTCTCTGTTCTTGGTAATAAATAATCCACGGTCACTAACGCGGCAACAACCATAACCACATAAGAGACCGTCTTCATACCTCGAACAATCTTTCTTACATTTTCACGCTCCCGACGATTGGCTTCCTGTGCTTTTTTACGTGCATATTGCTGCGCACGTTTTTGTTGCATTTCTTCTTTAGAAGGACGTTTCGACCCCGATCCACTACTACTCGATGATGGCCTTGGACCAGTCCAAGAAGGGTTTAAGGTCAAAAACTTATAGGCCTCATGCACTTCCATGAACTTCTGCTGCGCATCAGGTGATGAGTTTATATCTGGATGATATTTTTTAGATAGCGTACGAAATGCCTTTTTAATTTCTGCTGGCGATGAGCCAACAGGGATCTCTAAAATTTGATGGTAATAAGACATTTCGTTCTCTATTTATTCTTGTTCTTTTAAATTCAATCCAATACTTAATTCTTCCAATTGTGCTTCATCTATAAAAGCTGGGGAATTAATCATCACATCACGTCCTGAATTGTTTTTTGGGAATGCGATAAAATCACGAATCGAATCCGATCCACCCATGATAGAACATAGACGATCAAATCCAAAAGCAATTCCGCCATGTGGAGGTGCTCCGTATTCAAATGCTCCCAATAGAAAACCAAACTGCTCCTGCGCCTCTTCATCACTAAACCCTAGCAATTGGAACATACGAGCTTGAATGTCACGGTCATGGATACGAATAGATCCTCCTCCAATTTCTACTCCGTTGATAACTAAATCATACGCATTAGCGTTAACCTCACCTGGAGCTGATTCCAATCGATCCATATGCTCTGGCTTTGGTGACGTAAACGGATGGTGCATTGCGTGGTAACGCTCTGTATCTTCATCCCACTCCAATAATGGAAAATCTACAACCCATAAAGGATTAAATACAGTGTTATCCATTAACCCTAATTCTCTCCCCATATGCAATCGTAACTCGGACATTTGCTTACGTGTAGGGTTCAAATCTCCGCTTAACACAAGAATCAAATCACCTGCTTTCGCTCCCGTATGATTTGCCCATTCTTGTAAGTCTTCTTGCGAATAAAACTTATCTACTGACGATTTAAAAGTTCCATCTTCGTTGCACTTACAGTAAACCATTCCTTTTGCTCCTACCTGTTGACTTTTAACAAAGTCGGTAAGTTTATCTAATTGTTTACGAGTGTAATTTGCTGCTCCTTCTGCCACAATTCCAACTACCAATTCAGCATCATCAAAAATCTTAAACCCTTTATTCTGAGCAACCGGATTCATGTTTTTAAACGTCATTCCGAATCGAGTATCAGGTTTATCATTTCCGTAGTTTTCCATTGCTTCAGCAAACGTCATTCTTGGAAAATCTGAAAGCTCAATTCCTTTAACTTCCTTAAACAGATGTCTAGTCAAACCTTCGAAGGTATTCAGAATATCTTCCTGCTCCACAAATGCCATTTCACAGTCTATTTGCGTAAATTCTGGCTGACGATCGGCTCTTAAATCTTCATCTCTGAAACACTTCACAATTTGATAGTAGCGATCATAGCCACTAACCATTAATAATTGCTTAAACGTTTGTGGCGACTGAGGAAGTGCGTAAAATTGCCCTGGATTCATTCTTGATGGAACCACAAAGTCTCTAGCTCCTTCTGGAGTAGACTTGATCAAATATGGTGTCTCAATTTCAAAGAACTCAATTGTATCTAAATACTTTCTTGTTTCAATAGAAACTCTATGTCTAAGCGCAAGGTTTTCTTTTACAGGATTTCTTCTCAAATCCAGATAACGATATTTCATTCTTAAATCTTCCCCTCCATCAGTTTCATCTTCAATGGTGAATGGAGGAGTTTTAGATTCATTCAGAATAGTCAGTTTCGTAACTTCTATTTCAATTTCTCCGGTTGGGTTGTTAGGATTAGTTTTGAAAGCCTTTCTTACAATTCCTTCTGCTTTAACTACGAATTCACGACCTAGTGTTTTTGCTTTCTCTCTTTCCTCAGGATAAGTATCTGCATTAAACATCAACTGAGTTTTCCCATATCTATCACGCAATCTGACAAAAGTACTCAGACTCTTATCATGGATTTCTTGGACCCAACCACACAGGACAACTTCCTGACCCTCATTTGAAATGTTTAACTCCCCGCAATTATGTGTTCTTAGCATTCTATTGTAATTAAAGCTTTAAAACTGAACTGAAATAAAATTTTGGCAAATATAAAGTTGATTTGAGTTCTTTAATAATTAAATTGAGGATTTAAACTACCTCTGACAGAGAATGAATTCATTGAAGGACAATACTCAACGCGCAAGTCAATTAAAAATTTCACTTTACGTGTTCCTGGGGTTAAGTGGTTTGTTATTTACCGTTCTAGTAAAGGAGTATTTAGAAACTGATTTTTACGCCCTAGAGTCGAATGGGATTTTCTCCATTCTTGATAACTACACCTATAGATTCAGTAGTATTCCCAAGCTTGCGGCATATGTGTTGTCCATTGCAATCGGGGTACTTTTTATTCTCTGGTTTAGAAGAGGATATTACAACATTGGCCAACTTGGGTATAAAACGGAATATCAAGATGAAGGAGCTGCAAGTGCATGGTTTATACCAATAATCTGGTGGATTAAACCTTATAAAATAATGGCTGAAATGCATCGATCTAGTGTTGAGTTTATGGATCACAAAAAGATGCTAGATGATCAACAACGAGACCATTATAAATCATTGGCTTACATTAACGGTTGGTGGTTCTTTTATATAGCTTATAGCGTTGTAAGTAATATTTCAAACCGTCTCACGCTGCAAGATATTGACCCTGAATCATGTATGTTGCTTGAGATCTTTACTCAAATCATGGCTTTAATTGCAACTTGGCAAGCCATTAAACTTATCAAGACCTATCACAACATAGAGACTCAGGTTTTTAAAGCAAACAATTTGGATGCTTTTGGTATAAAAACGGAAGAATCTGGCTTTGAAACTGAGGAAGAAGAACATATTTAGCAATGCTCAAAAACATCGATAAACGAACACGACTCTTAATCCTAGCACTTTGGATCAACTTTGGTGTGATCCTAACTTTAATTTTGGTGTATATCAGGGAATACATTGAAGTGGGAAGACTTACTTACTATTTTGAAGGGCGCTATCTTCTAATAACATTAGTTACCATCGTTTCTTTTACTTTAGGTTTAGGAATCAAAGTACTTTTCCTAGTCTGGTTTAAAAAAGCTTATAAAAACCTTTCCATCTCTGGAATCAAAACTAGCCATAGTGACCATATGGCTATATTTAGTTGGTTTATTCCTTTTATAAACTTGTTCTTACCTGTTACAATGGTAAATGAAATACACAAGAAGTCCTTGAAACACATTGAAGAACACAAACTAGGCTCGAAGTATTTTATTGAGGATATGAATTCTAGGTTTTACATCAGCATCTGGTGGATCTTCTGGCTTTGCAGTTTCGGAATATTTTTGTTTGTGGAACCTGTTTTTTCAGTAACCAGAAACTACTCTGGACTCTTAATTTGTGTGGGACTAAGACAACTAGTAAATGCCATTCTCACTTGGAACACCATAACGCTGATCAAGAGGATAAACACATTACAAGAAAAATTAACAAACATCAACCTCATAGAACTATTTGGAACTGAAGAGTCAGATTCGAATCTAGAAATGGATGAGTTTGTGTAGATAATTTACACTACGTAGAATTACGTATTTCAAACTTATGGATTGACATTATGTTTCATTCCTACTACTTTTAGTGTCTAATTATCTTTAATCATCATGAGCGGTTTTTTTCTTCTTTTACTTTTTATTGTAACTTCTGGAACAGTCTTAGGACTATTTAAACCATCAATAGTCAAACTTAAATCTAGGCTAATGGTTGTTGGAATAGGGGCACCAGCTTTCATTGTCACGTTTTTATTATGGGGAGTGTTTGGCCTTTCTAAAAATAGTAAAGCCATGGAAAATCCTGAACACGCTATTTCATTGAGAATGGGGTTTGAAAAACACAAGACCACTCCAGAAATCCTGAGAAAATGTGAACGACTGGAAAGACTATCCTTAAGAGGAAATCAAATTGAAGAATTGGATTCATCGATTTTTCTAAACTTGACTAGCTTACAGTCCTTAGATATTTCGAAAAACCCAATAAAAGAACTTCCAATTTGGCTCTTAAAACTTCCTAGGCTTAAAGATATCAGGATAGATGATACTCAAATCGAAACTATAGATACTACACTCACTCAAAAGTTTAAGATTTCATATAAGGATACACCATACGAAATTGCTCTTGAAAAATACAAAGCAGAAAATCCAGACAGCATTGAATCCTTTACTGATTTCGCGGTAAGAAAACTTTCTGGAAACGAATATGGATATCGATTAGAGTTTAAAGAAACCAATGATGAGGTTCTATATATTACTCCTGTAACCAAAGAACAAGCACAGAAAATTGGCGAGTTTCTGACAGAATCTAACTTCTTTATCAAAGAAAATAGTGTTTCGGTTCAGGCTAAATTCGACCATAAAGTCAAAGCCTATGCCATCAGTTTTGTAATGGACGAATCTCTTTATAAGGAAGAAATGGACTTAATCTTCGAACTATTCAGAAGTGAAATCTCTGCAAAAGTCTTCGACAACAAAGAAACTCATGTCTTGATCTGTGATCAAAACTTAGTTGAATTCCGAAAATTGACTGGAGAAAGCACAGACTAAACTACTGGTTCCGCCTTGTAGACTTCATTTATTATTTTTGTGACATGCTCATAAACCTCATCATTCCACAGCATACGATAATGACCTGCATGTTCGAGAGTAATTAATGTCGAGTTTGACAAACGTTCATGCATGATTTTACTGTTCTCATAAGGCAAGATTTTATCGTAAAAATCATGGATAAAAGTCAAGTGTTCGAACTTTAGATTGTGAATTCGATCTGCTATTACCAAATTTTGAATAGGTTCGCCAATCATCTGTTTTCCTTTATCTAAAAGAATCTTGAAAGAAGCATCGCCTAACGAGATCATCCGCTGAAACTCCTGAAAAACCCAATAAAGAGAATTGGGAGTGGTTAAGTAAACCAGTTGATTTACTTGAAATTGAGTTTGCTCCAATGTATAAGACGTAACCGCAGAACCAAATGAATGAGAAATTATTGACGGTGTTCCATATGGTTTCAAATGTTCCAACACTACCTTCATTGCTTTACTACTCTTAAGTAGGTTGGTATACTTCACCATTGATTTTCCATGAGCAGGTAGGTCAAAAGTAACGACATAATATCCTTCTTCTATCAACTTATTTGCAATACCTGAAATACTTCCTGCATTGGAATCCCACCCATGCACCATTATAATAAGCGGGTTTGTAGAATCTCCTTTTTCGTAACAATGGATAATTCCATCTTCACTTTTCAACTGAAAAGAACTCCAAGTATCATAGAATTTTTGCTCCCGTTTCTTTAAAGGGATTCTACGTGGTCTCTGAAACAACTTAATTGCCTGTTCTGCACCTACTTTGGGATTTATTCTTGACAGAATTCCAAAATACCACGAGATTAGAGTTAGCACTATCTTTTCCATATTAAATTATACCAATCGGTATATTATTATTTAAATTTTTTTATTCCTCTTTTACTATTTGTTCTTTAATAAGATCGTCCAAATGATTCATTACATGAATTAAATGTTCAGGATCATTTAGTATCACAGATGTAAAAACACCTCCTTCAATTATTGAGAAGATGGTTAGAGCCATTCTATCTACATTTAGATCTTTTCTGAACTCACCATTTGCTATCCCCTCACTAATTATATTGGAAATATTCGCTTTAAGTTTATGAATTACTTCAACAACTCTATTTTTCAATAAAGGGTTTAGATAATTGGAATCTACCCCGACATTAAGAATTGGACAACCGCCAAAAGAAACGGTAAATTCATAGTATCGACGATAAAACGCGGTAATTGTATGAAGTTTATCTAATGCCTTGTTTTTAGAATTAATTTCTTCGGCCATTAGTCCAATAACACGTCGAACATTGTAGTTAAATGCTTCGACCGCAAGATGCTCCTTACTTTCGAAATTCCCATAAATCGCACCTTTGGTCAGTCCTGTTGCTTTGGTCAACTGAGCCATACTTGTACCTACGTAACCCATCTTATTAAACACAGGGGCAACGGTCTCTATAATAAATTGAGATGTACGATCTGATTTACCAGCCATAATGCAAAGCTAACTAAAATATACCAATCGGTATATTAAGGGAGGCGGAATTTTTGCCCATAAAAAAAGTAAACCTTAAACTTCAGTATTAGTAAGCATTCTCCAGATTAGGTGAAGACAACCTGTAGTGGTTAGTTCCATATTAATCAACCTTCCCTTGTCTCCGAGTGTTAGTTTTTTGCTAAGCGTTCTTTTACCATCTGAACAAGCAATCCAAACAGTAC
>JAHDFW010000207.1 GCA_020627945.1 Cytophagales bacterium | reverse complement strand
ATTTAATTAAGATATATTATGAAACCCTATACTTTGAATTTTAAACTTGTGTCGCTGGCATGTGCCTTTATTGCGGTATGTTTTTGCTCTTGTTCAAATAATGACGTAGATCCTGGAAATACTTTTGGAATCTTTACGGTAATAGATGATAATACAGTTGAAATGAATGGAGCCATTGGTGATGAAACACTTACCAATTTCGATGCAATGATAGATGCGTTTCCGGAAATTAACAGAATCGAAATGAACGACGTTCCTGGTTCTGATAATGATGATATTAATTTAATGGTTTCAAAAAAAGTATATGACCGTAACATAGCAACACACCTTTTAGATAACGGACATATAGCTTCAGGTGGAGTTGATTTTTTTCTTGCAGGTACCACTAGAACAAAAGGTTCGAATACTCAGATCGGTGTACATTCTTGGAAAGAAGGCTCTAATGAGGCTACAGATTTTCCAGTAGGAGATGAAAAACATTTACAATACATTGCGTATTATGTGTCAATAGGATTCAGTCAAACCGAAGCCGAGGACTTCTATTATTTTACCATAAATGCAGCTCCAGCATCAGATATTCATTATATGAGCGAAGCTGAAATAGGTCAATATAAAATTTTGAAACCGTAGGTTTAATACAATAAAACGAGCATAAAAAAGAGGCTGTCTCATAAGTCAAATTGATGTAGAAATCAAAATGAAAATCCGTCAAAACAAACGCTAAGTGAGCATTAGATTCTTCCCCCGTACATACGGGGTCTGAATGACGTTTTTTTCGGACTTATGAGACAGCCTCTTCTTCGTTAAATATATTTAGCTCTTACCAGTCATCATTTTTAGATGGATCATTGGCAGACTCTTTAATAGTCTTTTTAAGATCATTAACTAACTTCACCATTTTTGTGTTTGTTTCTTTTCTTACTCTTGCCCAACCAGCAATAGAGATTTTTGAACTTCCACATGGTACTTTAAGAGGCTTAATGTCCCCACCATTACAAGACTTAGAAGAGTGCATGAAGTCAGTGAAAATAAATCGGTAACGTCCATCTTTAGCCATAAGGTGACCTGTGTATGATATTGTACCTTCATCTGTCCCAGTTTTTTTAGGATTCGGATAATTTACTTTCATTTTACAGCTAAACTCCCCTTTAGTCCCATCAGCAGAACTTAATGTGCATCCATGATTAGCAGCCCATTTTTTCAATTCCTGAAAAGTTTCTGTAGGATTCATCCCTGGAGCTTCTACAACCTCCATGTAGGTGACTTTTCCTGTACTTTCATCTACCGGTAAAATGTTTTGTTGTGCGTAAGTTGTTCCTGCTATTGCTAGTCCAATAATTAACGTTCCGATTTTTCTCATAGTCATATTTTTTAGGTTAACACGTTCCTTTTCTACCTGCAAAATAATAAAAATTTTGAAGAGGGTAAATTGTTGGGGTTGTGAAGAGTGTGAAAACCTTCTCCAATTAATTCCGTATCTTTAACCTAGCTGGGTTCAAAAAAATGTAATTGATTATGAAAAAAACCTTTCGAATTGTTCTGTTTATATGCAGTGTTCTAATAGTCTCCACTCTTAACGCGCAAAACTGGAATCCGATTGATACTTCGAACTGGTACAACTACCAACACGATACAGCCAGCTTTTTAAATCATACTATTAGAGTAAATTCAACACAGTTTGATCAGCAAGACACAACTTACTTTTTCCAGAAATTTGATCGTCCATGTGATACATGTTGGCTGTTCTATGAAACCAGTGTAGTTGCGCCCTTTCTTTTAGACAAAATGACCACTAGCGGAGATACTTTTAGGTTTAGTGATGATACAAAGAGTTATTTACTATATCCGACCTATCCTGATTCTACAGTTTGGACATTCGACAGTGTGAGTGGAATTACTGCACAAATAATTCGAAGAGACACTCAGACGATCTTTGGTAATATAGATTCGGTCGTGCGCATTGAATTATCCAACTCAGATTCAGTTGTAATGAGTAAAGACCATGGTATTCTAGTTTTTCCTGATATAAACATAGATAATGCGTACTTCACGCTTAAGGGAATCGAAGGTTTAGATGTAGGAGAGTTACTTCCGACTTACAGAGATTTCTTTGATTTAAATGTTGGAGATGTATTGGTCTATGATTATCATGAATACAGTTCTGGCTATGGAGGGAAAGAAGGTTATAAATATTTTTTTGTTAACAGTAAAATAGAAGCTAATGCAGGGTTTATCTACTCGATGGTAGAATATCGTACAGAAGCGATGACAAGCTTTTATAACCCTAACTATGTAGTTGGAGGAGTGGAACAGCAGTATACAAAGGAAAATTATGAGGTGATTCCACATCTGCAACATAATGAACAAGGTGAAACATTTATTTATCAAGATCATGACGGAATCTTAACAGTAGGTTATGGGCATCACCAAGATTATACGCAATTAGCGGAGGGTTTAAGTTACAGCTTTATAGGTCAGCTTTCATCGGGTTCTTATGATCCTTTATTTGATAGACCAGTTAGAAATACTGCATCTTGGCATGATGAATTGGTTGGGTATGTCAAAAATGGAGATACGGTTGGGTATGTTCCAAATCAGATGTATTTCGATACCTTTGGAGTTGAAGAAGATTCTCAGTATCGAGTTATACTTTTCCCAAATCCCGCGCAAGAATCTTTAAACATTCAAACCGACCACCCCATGCAAAACATTAAAGTTTCCAATTCATTGGGTCAGATAGTATTGTCAAAAGAGATTCGATACGCTACAAATTTTCTGCTAGACATAGATCAATTGGAAGATGGGATTTATACTGTACTGGTGGAAATGCGAGGTGGTAAACTGTCGGTGCATAAATTAGTAGTGCGTTGATATTGAACTTAGTTACTTAATCATATAAATTATCCCAAACCCGCTCCGCTATCATCTGAATAATTCGTTTATTGAATTCATTCGGTTGCTCGCTGTAAGATTTTAACTCACTGGTTTCAAACATTCCAATTGTAATGCCAATAAGTTGATTTTTTAAGGCATTGTTTTTCTGGCAAATAGACTTGACCTGATCCCTAAGAAAATCATGCTCAGACTCTAATTCAACCTTGTTTTTTGTAATGTAAGATTGAAATAATGAGACATAAATATCATTTTGAAGCTTAAGGATTGGCCTTAGTACTTCATTCTGAAATTGTTCAGTAGGTGTGCTACTTGGTTTAAGTTTTAAAAGAGGTCTTAAAGACTGTTTGGTCATAATGGTTTAAAAAATATTGCAAGAGGATAAACTTTACTTGCTTATTTCTTGGCCTTAATAGAACAACCGATCGCTTTAGTTTCAGCAACCTCAGGGTCGTTCCCTTCCAAAAGGGCATTAAGTGCATTCTCAGCAAACTTTTCCGTTACCTTTTTCTCTGTTGTAGCATTGTCGATAGCCCCGATGTATTTTACCGTTCTTTCATTGTCTAGGATAAAGATGTGCGGTGTTCTTGTGGCTCCGTATTTTGGATATAATGCCTGACCTTCGTCCACAAGATATGGAAAGTTGAATCCTTTTTCCTTAGCACGTTCAATCATTGGTTCATACCCGTCGCTAGGATAGGAAATTGGATCATTAGGATTAATTGCAATTACTTGAAATCCTTTCGGACCATAGTTGTTTTGTAATTCAATGATTCTGTCTTCGTATGCAACCGAGTAAGGACAGTGGTTACAGGTGAAAACAATAATAAACCCTTTGGCCTCAGAATAGTCACTCATACTATGGTTTTTTCCGTCTACTCCTTTCAAAGAAAAGTCATCTGCTTTGTCTCCGATTTTGTAGCCGTTTTGTGCTTCACTGACTAAGCCAAGTCCAACAAATAACAATGCTGTGATAAAAAGTGCCTTTTTCATAATTATGGGTTTTTAGTATTAATTATTTCTTGTTTTAGTTCCTCTAGAGATTCATAAGTTTTCTCATAGAAATATTGTTTTTGATTTCTGATAATAATGGTAGCAGGAAGCGCACCACTCCAATTAGGACTAATTTTATCAATCCATGAATTCGTATCTTCATCAGTAAGTACAATTACCTCACTTTTAACGTTTCGTTTTTCTATAAAGGGTAATAACCGCGATTCAATAGTGAATTGAAGATCCAAACTAACCAGCAGTACCTTAGTCGGTTTATCAAACTCTATTTCTTCTAATTGATCAAAATAAGGAAGTTCCTTTACGCAAGGTTTGCACCAAGTTGCCCAGAAGTTAATGACGTAAATAGTGTCTTCCGAAAACGAAGTCAACCTCTCCTTTTTAAAATCATCGAAATGTTCATACTCCTGAACCTGTGCCGTGAGAGCAACGGTTGAAAAAATCAAGAGTATCACAACGATAGTTTTATGCATCTGAATTACAGTTCCAATTGAAAGCCTAAAGATAACTATTACTACACAACAAAAGAATTGTCAAAACGATTCAAATGATGGTAGATTGTTTTTGAGGCAATAGAAACAATATTCCGTAAATCGCTCAATCCAACCCTTTAGTCTTAAATTCAAATACCCCCATCGAATAACAACTGAATTTTGGGTTTAAGGAACTAATTTCGCCTCGTATTTTGTAGAAGGACTGTGAAGTTTGTATCCACCATATTTGATGTAGTTAAATTGAGGCCAATTTTGGCGATTCTAGTGCTGATGATATTCAGTAATCTAGGCTGGTCACAAGTGAAAACATATACAACCTCCAAAATTGATGCAACCATCAAAATTGATGGTCAAATGACGGAGCAGGAGTGGCTATCTGCTAATGTTGCAACTGGTTTTCTTGAAAGAAATCCCACAGAAGGAAACCCTCCAAAATTCAAAACAGAGGCTCGTATTTTGTACGACGACAACAATATTTACGTCCTAGGATATTGTTATGATGATAGTCCCGATAGTATTCTTACCCAATTAGGAGAACGAGACGATCGTTTAAATGCTGATTTATTCTCAATTTCTTTCGATCCGTATAACAAGATGTTGGACGCGTTCAAATTTTCTGTGACCGCATCTGGTGTGCAATCAGATTCCAGAATTTCAGATCCTTCTTTTAATACAGTTTGGGAAAGTGCCGTGAGCATTGTTGAAGATGGTTGGATTGTAGAAATGAAAATACCTTACTACGCCATTCGATTTCCTAAAAGTGATCAACAATTGTGGCGTTTGCAATTTGAACGAGAAATTAGAAGATGTAGACAGGAGTTGCAATGGAGTTTGGTTCCCAAGCGTGTAGAGACAGAGTTAAACTATTGGGGTGAACTTAATGGTTTGGATGACATTAAAGATCCGATTCGTCTTTCACTATCTCCTTATGTATCATCATTTGCACAGTTGGTGAATAATCAACTAACTACTGGTTTTGGAGCAGGAGCAGATTTAAAATACGGATTGAATGAAAGTTTTACTTTGGATTTAACATTGTTGCCTGATTTTTCTCAAATCCGATCGGATAACGTAGTTAAAAACCTTGGAGCATTTGAGGTGGTTTTTGAGGAGCAGCGACCATTTTTTCAGGAAGGTGTTGATCTTTTCAATAATGGAGACCTGTTTTATTCCAGAAGAATTGGAGGAGTTCCGAAAGGATTTGGTTCCGCTTATTCAGGATTAGACTCCAATGAAACAGTAGTAGACAATCCAATTAATTCCCGATTGATTAACGTGGCTAAGGTGTCCGGGAGAAATAAGAAAGGTTTAGGAATAGGAGTTATGAATGCCCTTACCGCAGCTACTTATGCAACAGTCCGTAACGGTGAAGATGGAAGTACTCGTTCGGTCCAAACCAATCCTTTGGTGAATTATAATATTATTTCTTTTGATCAGAATTTAAAGTCAAATAGTTCGGTGTATTTCATAAACCTGAATACTACCAGAATGGATGGTTATGAAGATGCAAATGTAACAGCCGCTGGAGGAACATGGATTACTAAAAGTTCTAAATACTCAGTTACTGGAGATTTAAAGATCTCACAATCTGATACTAATTTGTTAAGTAATTTTGCCCGAGCAAATGAAAATGATGGTTCTAGTTATTCGTTGAGTTTTGGTAAGATCAAAGGGAATTTTAAGTACCGACTTTCAACAGAAAATAAATCTCCAAATTACAATCCGAATGATCTGGGAGTCAATTTCACTACCAATATTCGAACACATTCATTGAATTTACAATACAATAAGTACAATCCGTTTTGGATCTTGAATGGGAGTTATAACAATTTCACGTTGAGTGCAGAACAGGATTATACAACCAATAAGATTCTCAAGAAAAAATATAATGGTCGTTACTTCTTTATATTTCCAAGTTTCGACGCACTTTTTGTGACTATGAGTTCTCAGATCGGAGACGGAATAGACCTTTTTGAATCTAGAGTTCCAGGGCAAGCCTTTATTATCCCAGAATGGTATTTCAATGGAGTTGGTATTTCAACGGATTACAGAAAGAAGTTTGCATTCGATGGTGACATTGGGTTTGGTAAAGGGTATTTCACAGACTATATTTCAAATGAGTATTTCGAGGTCAATGGAGCCCCAATTATTCGATTGAGTGATAAACTTACACTGAGACCATCTGTGAGTTACAGTATGTTTTTCAATGGAGCTGGATTTGCAGGTTATTTCGAGGGACAACCAAAATATGGGGTTAGAGATGTAAGAACGTTAACAAATATTTTTCAAGGAAAGTATCTATTCAAAAATAACCTTTCCTTGACCGTTAGAGTTCGTCATTATTGGTCTTATGGGTTGTATGATTACTACGGTGATTTAGACTCTGAAGGATATATAGTAAGAGATGAAGCGTTTACAGGGAATGCTGATTTTAACTATAATGCTTTCAATACGGACATCGTTTTCGGTTGGCAATTTGCGCCAGGAAGCTTCCTGAATATTGTTTATAAGAATTCATTACAGCAGGATGAACAAGTGATCGAGCGTT
>JAHDFW010000206.1:4785-6946 GCA_020627945.1 Cytophagales bacterium | reverse complement strand
CTTTAAGCTTAAGAATTTCAAATGGGAACGACTTGATTTTAATCGTTTTGCAATATGTATCGATACAACTTACGAAACCATTGGTTCCAATTACTCTCAAACACACAGTGTACGTTCCAAAAGCTGGGAATGTATATGTTGGATTTGAACCTGTAGCATCAATTATGCCGTCGTTGTTGAAATCCCACTGGTAACTAGTGATAGTTGTACCAATGCCAGAACTAGAAAGTGTGCCATTAAAAGTACGTGTTTTACTTCCTAGTTGAGCAATACCCAGATTCCAATTTGCATTTACGGAACAAGGAAGTCCAATAGGACATTTTACCTTTACGTCGTAACAAACTTTGTTTTTACATTCCTGACCATATGGATCCAACATACTCATTGTTAGACATACTGTTTTGGTACCGCCAATTTGGTAAGTATGTGTAGCATTAAAGTTTGTTGAGTTTGTTCCATCACCAAAGTCCCATAGTAAACCAGTAACTGTATAACCAGCAGGAATAACAGTAGTGTTGTTAAATGACTTTGTACAAGGTCCTGCGTTAGAAACAGTAAAGTCTGGAGTGAATTCACAAGGAGGACAGTTTAAAGTTACTTTCTCACAAACTTGGAATTTACATTCTTCAAACCCGTTACTTGCGGCAATCGTTAAACATACTTTGTATGAGCCTGCAGCTGCGTAGTTATGAGTAGGACTTAAGCTAGTACTATTGGTGTTTCCATCTCCGAAGTTCCAAACAAATCCCGTGATTGTGTATCCAGCAGGTAAGATGGTGATATCGTTAAAATTGACTTGTAAACAATTGTTTAAGGAATAGCCTATCAGGAATTTTGGATCAAATTCACATGGAGGACATTTAACGCTTAATTCGTCGCACACTTTGAATTTACATTCTTGGAACCCGTTACTTGCAGACATAGTCAAGCATACAGTGTAATTCCCTGGAGTAGCGTAAGTGTGAGAAGGATTTAGACTTGTGTTATTGGTATTCCCATCACCAAAGTCCCATAAGAATCCAGTTATTGTATATCCAGCAGGCAAACTTGTAGTGTTTGTAAACAATGCTGTTACACAACTAGTAGACGAAATAGCAATGTTAAACTCTGGTTTAAATTCACAAGGCGGACATTTAATGCTTAGTGTATCGCACACTTTGAATTTGCATTCCTGGAACCCGTTACTTGCAGACATGGTCAAGCATACTGTGTAATTCCCTTGATTAGCATAAGTATGGGAAGGGTTTAGACTTGTATTATTGTTATTCCCATCACCAAAGTCCCATAAGAATCCAGTTATTGTATATCCAGGAGGTAAACTTGTAGTGTTTGTAAACAATGCTGTTACACAACTGGTAGAAGAAATTGCAGTTGTAAATGCAGGTTTAAATTCGCAAGGTGGACATTTTACGGTTATCGTCTGACAACTTTGGAATTTGCACTCTTCATTACCATTACTTGCAGACATTGTAAGACATACGGTATACGTACCAGGGTTCGCATAATTATGTACTGGGTTAAGTGAAGTGCCATTATTCGAACCATCACCAAATGTCCATAAGAATCCAGTTAAAGTATATCCAGCAGGTAATGCTGTAGTATTGTTGAACCCTACCTGCAAGCAGTTGTTAAGGCTAAAGAACGGTAAAAAACTTGGGGTGAAATTGCAAGTGTCGGTTCCACAAGAATCATCAACCACTACTGTTACAGAAGCCATATCATCGCAGCCATTAATGTCAACACCAGTTACAGTGTAGGTCGTGGTTACTGAAGGTGAAGCTATTACAGTTGCTCCCGTAGTAGTATTTAAGCCAGCCGCTGGGCTCCATGTATAGGTGCTGGCACCAGTAGCATTTAATGTTGCATTGTCCCCTAAACATATGGTGTCGTCGGATGTGGTGGCCGATACGGTTGGTGGTAGATGCCATGTAGCTGTTCCGCTAACCGTGGTATTTAAACCTGGGCATCCGCCAAGACCGTTAATGGTAACCGAATAGTTCCATGTAAAAGGCAAATTGTTACCAGCGTTAATATTGTTGATGCATTGTGTGGTTGCTCCGAAAGCACTCCACTGGTAGCTAAGACCATAAGACGCACATACGTTTAAAAAGCCAAGGCCACATAATTGACCATCATTAGCATTTAAACCAGAATTTTCGAT
>JAHDFW010000206.1:0-4685 GCA_020627945.1 Cytophagales bacterium | reverse complement strand
GCCATAGAAGTACCATTGTAGCTAGAATAATTATTGTTAACAGGAGAACCTCCAGATGAACCAGCAACAGAACTATGAATAGCAGTTCCATAGGCAGAAATATCTACCCACTGTCCATAATTAGATCCTGAAGTACCTCCAAAACCATTGGTCCCCCACACTGAAATATTGTTATTTTGATCTAAGGCGGCAACAGCAATTACAAGTTTTCTATCAAGCACTTCCCATGTTTGACCTGTATTACCTTCACCAAATGCGGCTGGATAAAAGGGAGCTCCAGAACCATTGTTACCCGCTGCTGCAACAATTACTGCATCGAAATTGGTATGAGCTGCAACAATTACGTTATAATTTACTTGACTTGGTGCGCCTCCACCCCAGCTTAAGTTAATTACTTTAGCTCCATTTGCGGCGGCCCATGCAATTCCATCATATCCAAAAGGAATGGTGTTAGGGTTGCTATTAGGACTTGCTTTAACACACATTAGCTCATTGCTCCATCCAATCGAAGCCACACCGATGCCATTATTTGTGTGTGCTCCTGCGATACCTGCTACATGTGTGCCGTGTGAGAATTTAGTAGGGCTTGCAGCTTGGACGCCTGAAAAAGGAGGGTTGGGATCGTTGTCTAAGTCTGCGACATCTCTATTCAAAGAAAAAATGTTTGCAACTAAATCTTGATGGCTTGTTTGAACAGCATCGTCAACAATTGCAACCACTGTGTTTCCTGCAGCACCAGGGTTAGTTTGATGTACGTTAGAAGCTGTATTGCCATTAATTAAATTCCAATAGTACTGATTCGAACCGAGCAATGGATCATTTGGTATTATTTGAGGGTAATCCATGGGGATTTGCTCTGAATATTCCAAGTTCTCCGAACTTGATAATTCTTCCATAAATGCTTTCGCAGATTCATCATCTCCATCAAAGGTAATTCGATATGTTTTTTCGAATATTTCAGATTTTAATGCGGTGAAAGGCTTTTCTACTTGAAGAACTCTATATTTTTTAAAGACTTCCGCGATAATTGGATCGGATAATTCTGGATATTTGAGTAGTTCTTCGGCAGATTCGTTTTTGAGTTTTACATAAAGTTTACCCTTTTGGTAAAGAGGGCGATCATCAGGTGTGATGGTTTGGGCTACTGTTGCCAAAACGAAAAGGCAGGTAAGCAGCCAAAACAGGCTAATTTTTTTCATATTTGTATAGTTTTAGTTAAACGATTATGATATCAAGTTAATTAAAAAATAAATAAGAAAGAATTCTAAATAGTATAAATGTTCTGAAATTTATTAATTAAACATAAAATATTAGGTTTTAACGTTTGAGAATGAAATTTCGATTGAGGACGTGTTTTTAATTTATGTAACTTGGGCGTTTGATGCAGAGTACAAAATTCATATCAATAATATTGTTAACCATTTGTTCTGTTTTGTTTTTTGGATGTACTAATTCAGTTCAAAAAATTGAAGGGGATCTTGCGGAATCACTGTACCTCCCTCACTCCCCAAAAGCTCAATACATAGGCAAACAGGAATGCAAAAAGTGTCACAGAGATAAGTTCGATACCTATATCCATACGCAAATGGGAAGGTCCATGAAGCATGCGAACAGTACTAATTCGTCTGCTCAGTGGCATAATCAAAATCCGATTTACGATAGTACGCTAAACCTTTATTACTTGCCTTATGCAAAGGAGCAGGAGCTTTTTGTAAAAGAGTTTCGCCTGGGAAAAAGTGGCACGGATACTATTCATCAAAGGATCGAACGTATAGATATTATTGTAGGTTCTGGTCAACATACGAACTCACATTTTGTGAGTCAAAATGGATATGTGCATCAGGCGCCGCTTACTTGGTATGCTCAAAAAGGGGAGTGGCATTTGCCTCCAGGATTTGAAAATGGAAATAACACTCGCTTTTCTAGAGTAATTGGAGAGGAATGCATGACTTGTCATAATGGCTATTCAGATTTTGTGAAAGGTTCTAAAAATCGATACACAAACGTAGTTGAAGGGATTGACTGTGAGCGATGTCACGGTCCAGGGAGTTTGCATAAGAAAGAAAAGCAGAGTGGTAAACTAATAGATGTAACAGAGCATACTGATTATTCTATTGTTAATCCAGCGAAGCTTTCTTCTGATTTGCAAATGGATGTATGCGAACGTTGTCACTTGCAAGGTGTATCTGCACTGAACGAAGGGTCTTCGTATAAAGACTTTATTCCTGGAATGAAACTGTCTTCCATGTATGAGGTTTATCAAGCTCGCTTTAAAGATTCTGAATCAACTTTTATTATGGCTTCTCATTCAGATCGGTTGCAAATGAGTCCTTGCTATCTGAATTCTAGAAAGGATGATTCCATGCACGATTTGACCTGTATAACATGTCATAATCCTCATGTTAGCGTGGATGAAGTTCCTTCAAGTTATTTTAACTCTAAATGCATCGAATGTCACCAAACTATGAAATGTTCAGAGCAGCAGAATACAAGAGAAGCTCAAGATGACAATTGCATCTCCTGTCATATGAAAAAGGCTTCTTCCTATGATATTCCGCACGTTAATATTACAGATCATAATATCGTTAAGAATCCTGTTTCTCGTTCCGTTGATAAATCTGCGTTTGCAGAATCTGAATTAGAAAAGCAAAAAGACTTTCTACGTTTGATTTGTAGAACGAATGATAATCCGAAACCTCTTTCTTCGGCTAAAGCCTATTTAAACTATTTTGAGAAATATGCACCAAATGCTAAGCATCTCGATTCTGCCAAATACTATTTGAATAAGTCTTTACAACCAGATTCAATTTTAAATAAGTATTGGATTCGACTTTATTTTTTAGCTGGAGATTATCCACAAGTTGTTAGAGTTGCTAATGAGCGAAAGATAGACTACAACGCTTGGACATATTATCGGGTAGGTCAAGCCATGTATCACACAGGAGATTTGAAAGGTGCTGTTAAGAAATTTAAGCAAGCCGTTAACCTTTCTTCAGGAGATCTAGATTTTAGAAATAAGTTGGCCAGCACATTAGTTGAAATCAAGCAATTTAATGAGGCCCTTCAGATTCTTAAGGAATCAATGGACTTAAACCCTGAAGTAGCTGAAACCAATAACCTATTAGGTTTCTGTTTAGTATCACTATATATGGAAGGAGATCGTAAGGAGTATTCAGTTGAGGCAGAAGGTTATTTTGTGAAAGCTTTAAGTCTTAACCCAGATTATACCAAGGCCAAAGAAAATTTAGCTTCCTTGTACCTGAATATTGGTAATAAAAAGAAGGCTGAACTACTAATAGGTCAATTGCTGGCAGCACAACCAGAAAATCCAGCCTATTTGAAAATGAAGAAGGTAGTTTCGCTACTTTGATAGATACTATCTATTCGTCCGTTAGATTCTATCAATGGATTATATTTTTAAATTCATCAGTTATATTCTAAATTTGACGTAATTAACTAATGATATTATGAATTCAACATCCTTTTTTAGACTTGCAGGAAGTATTACAGTAATAGCTTTTCTTACCATTGGAATTAGCTCTTGTAATAAAAATAAAGTCGAAAAAATCTGTCCAGAAAAATTAGAAGCCGATCAACAAAAACTTCATAAACAATATGACGATGTTTTGGCGAGTCAGTTAGGTTTGTTTGGCCAATTACCCAAACCCAAGAAGGTTGATAATGCAATGATTGATTTAGGGCAATCATTATATTTTGATAAACGACTTTCTAAGAATGAGACGATCAGTTGTAACTCTTGTCATAATCTTCAGACTGCAGGTGTAGATAACTTACCGAATAGCCCAGGAGATGATGGTCGCAATGGAGATCGTAATTCACCTACAGTATTGAATGCAGCTTTGCATAAGTCACAGTTTTGGGATGGTCGTGCAAAAGATGTTCATGAACAAGCAGGAATGCCGATTATGAATCCCATCGAAATGGGGATCCCGAGTAAGGATTTTTTAGTCAATAGACTTAAGGGGATTGAAGAATATAGAACTAAGTTCTCCAAAGCATTTCCAGAGAGCTCCAATCCAATAACTTATGATAATCTTCAAAAAGCGATTTCATTATTTGAGCATCAATTGCTTACTCCGTCTAGAGTAGATCAGTATCTGGCAGGAAAATCTGATGCATTGACAATCAAAGAAAAGAAAGGAATGTTGGCTTTCGCGTTAAACCAATGTACTCAGTGTCACAATGGAGCATTGGTAGGTGGAGGACCACTCCAGAAATTTGGAGTCCATCAAGATTATTGGACCTTGACTGGTTCTAAACACATTGACAAAGGAAGGTTTAATGTTACCAATGATGAATTAGACTTGTACAAATTTAAGCCGCCTTCGCTTAGGAATATTGCGCAAACCGGACCTTACTTTCATGATGGTTCAGTTGCTGATTTAAAAGAGGCTATACATATCATGGGTAAAGCACAATTAGATCGAGACCTTAGCGATGACCAAGTTGAAAGTATTGAAGCATTTTTAAATGCTCTTACAGGAGATTTACCAGCTAACTATATGTTTGAGTTTTAGGTTGGTTTCTAGTTTGTAGTTTCCAGTTTGTAGTTTGCAGTTTTTAGTTTAATTATTGAGCCTAACTAAAAACTAAGAACTAAAAACTAAAAACTAAGAACTAAGAACTAAAAAAAACTACTTCCCTTGCCCCATCAAATAGGCCTT
>JAHDFW010000205.1 GCA_020627945.1 Cytophagales bacterium | reverse complement strand
TAGATTGATCCTTCATTCTACTTTTAGAAAGTCGGTCGTTAGCAGTTATTTCGTATGCTCTTATATACAACCATCCTGAATCAGAAGGCTGATAGTTTGTGTAATAGCTATAACTCCCTCTTGAACCTAAAAAAAGTAATGTGTCTGCGTTCAATTCACTTTTTTTAGGTATGGAATCCAGCATAGGAGAAAACTCAATATCATCTGGTATTTCTTTGTGACTCGCATAAAAATCTGGTGGTGTATATTGGTAAGTAAGCATTGTTATATAAACCAACCAAACTGATAAACCAGTAGGTAAAATTATTTCAATCCATTTATTGCGAGTAATTAGAGAAATAACGGCAAAGAATGTACCTACGCAGTTAAGTAATAATATAACAAGTCCCACATCAATTGGAAAATCACGACGTAACAAGCACCCAAGAAAATATAATAGAACTGCTACAAAATTAACCGAAAAAGGAATATACCATTCTCTAAAATAGGCTCTTAAAAATTTAGATAATTGCCACGAAATAAACGCAAGCATTATTATCTACTTATAGTAACAAAGCCTTTGTAGGTCGATAATTCGTACTCTGCAGTGAAATAATAAGTACCGTCCGGAACGTCACCTCCGTCCCAAATAAAAGATCGATCATCAACGCCAAAAACTTTCTTACCCCAACGATTATATACTTTGAAGGTTACAAAAGCATCTCCACAGATATCTTTTGGCAAGGTTGGAAGACTAAATGTATCGTTAAAGCCATCTCCATTTGGTGTAAAGATGTTTGAAGGAATGAATTTTGCTACTTCTTTTTCAGGCTCAATCACGTTGAATTTCACCTTCACAGAGTCACGATCTTCTTCTGGGAAGCAACGATTATCCTCTAGTAAAAACCAAATATTATATTCTGGTCCAAGGGTAATAAACTGTTCACAGGTAGGTTTCCACGCAAAAGTAGATCTTACGGTATCCGTTCCTGTGACATTCCTAAACGCCATACGAGTCTCATTAAAGGTAAAACCTTGCGGATTGCCCGTAAGTTGAATCACGTCCCCAGAGTCCAAATCAACTCCCGTAAAGTCAATGATTGCAAAAGAATCCAACAATAAATCTATTTCAAGATCTCCTGTTCCATTTTGCCCCTTATAGTCCCACGAAAGTTCGGGCTTATTATTGGCCTCAGGTTCTACGGTTACAGCCAAGGTGATTGTATCTTTCTTTGGTAAAATACACCCGTCATCTTCCACGATAACTTTTAGTATGTATGGCTCATCTAAAACCTCAGAGCATTTAGGCCAACACATTCCTAGATTACCTAGTGTATCATTCCCCACTATTCCAGTTGCTCCATCCAAATCAAATGGCTCGATTGGTTCGAAATTAACCGCCTCAACACTAATTGTATACCTTTCGTTAGTCCTAGGGTCTTTATTATCCAAAATATAGAAATCAAAGCAACGGTCTCCATCATTTGCCACGAATAATGAGATACTATCACCACTAAAAACAGTATCTGCATCTTCTACAAACACTTCTGGTGCTGAATTAGGATCACATGGTGCAACAAGAATTTGAAAATCTCTTCGTACTTCACCTATTTTAACTCCATCTCTGAATATATCGCAAGCTACTGAGAACACATATAGTCCATTTTCGGTTGCTACAGTTGTAAGTAAACCTGTATTAGTATTTACACCTAACGCGGGAGTACCATGAATTGCATCATTCTCATTATACCCATCTGCCCATACCACTTCTGGATAAGGACCTGCTAAATATTCGTTAGCATCCACAATTGGATCGGACGTATTACTATTTCCTCTAAGCGGATGTACCATACGATAAGACAGGCTATCGCCATCTGGATCAACGGCTCCAAAATCAAGTTCAAAATACTCATCTAAACAGGCATACCTAGTTTTAATAGTGTTAAATACTGGGGAAGAAAACCCCGTCAATGTACCATCTGGTTTATAAATTGGTGGAAACTCCAAATAAAACAACATACCCGTGTTTTCTGGTCCGATTATATTAGTAATAATATTGTTACGACAACATCGATCATACACGATATAGTACCCTCCTGGATCATCATATTTTGCGTCAAACTGAAAACCTGTAGGTGTTCTGTAACGAATAAGATTGGTCTTAAGTGGATCTATGGCACAATCAGGATTCTCATATGGCACCTCATCATTGAAGATCAATTCGAGGTTGATAATATCCTCCAGTTGATTATTTGTTTTATTATAAACTGCCGCAACCAACGGATCATCAACGGCATCCGGATTACCATTAATGGCATCAAAATAAAGATTTAGATATATATCATATAACCCTCCTCTCCTTTCGCGTAATTCAAACTCTCCACCAACAATATGGGTAGCTTGAACTGCTCCTGAGAATACAAGGGACAACAACACCATTATTAATTTGAATGCCTTATTCATCTAAATTTTCTTACTTATCAACTTAGTCCCAGTTTTGATTACTCTAATATACAAAAATCCTTCCAAATTGGTTCTTAATTACAACTTTTACCTTTATCGTGTAATAGTGACATATCCTTTAAAGGCTTTATCAGAATAGGTTACATAATAATAGTAAACACCATCGGTAACATCCTGTCCGTCCCATTGGAAAAATTCATCTTGCGTTGCCCATACTTCTTGCCCCCATCTATTGTATACTACAAATGACTCAAATTCGTCTGTACAATTCTTAAATCTTAAGTCAGGTAACATAAACACGTCATTATATCCGTCACCGTTGGGTGTAAATATATTATACATCGGGAAATTTTCCGCATCTCTCTCCCCTTCTTCAACTTCAAAACTTCCTACAATAGTATCTTTCGAACTGGAGTTAAAACAGTCATCGTCTTGTACTACGAACCAAATTTGAAGAGGACTTTGTAGTTGCTGGAAGATCTCACAGGTTGGTTGCCAAGTAAATTGTCCCTGAATGCTTCCTCCCGTATTAGTATCGCCGTTAAAAGTCATATTAAAATCCTCAAGCAGAAAACTATCCGAATATGCTGACATCGAAAGTGTGTCATTTATATTAAGGTCTACTCCAGTAAAATCAAGAATCAGCAGTGAATCAACGAGAATAGTCGTAATAAAGTCTAATGTATCAGTTACTGGCAATGCATCCGTATAACTTAGTTCTGGAGGGCTATTTGGATTAACAATCACCGTAACATTAAGTGTATCTGAGGAGCTTACTCCACAGTTTGGATTTTCTGATATTATTTGAATCTCATAAGGAATATTAAGACCATATTCACACTTAGGCCAGCAAAAATCCAAATGATCCAAAGTATCGTTGCTACTCAATATGGTGGAAGTATCTATTATAGTTTCGAAATTCTGAGAGCCTACAAAATTCATTGGCGAGATGGATGTAATAATAAGCTCTGAATCTCTAAAATCTTGATTATCTATAATGGATAATGGAAAACAATCTCCCTCTCCCTTATTTATAAAGATGGTATCCCCTTCCTGATACATGCTTGAATCTACAGAATTAAATAATTCTAATTCTGGGGGTAAGTTAACGACAGATCGAACCAATATTTCCAGAGTATCAGGTTCACTTTGTACACAACTCTGGTCTTCGGCTAGAATTAATATACTGTACACTTGTTCGTCAGGAAATTGACAGACTGACCAACACAATTCAGAGTCCACCAAAGTATCTAAAGCAGTCGTACTTAAATTTGTTGGGGTTACTCCAAATCCTGGTCCAGGAGTAAAACCTACCGCTAGAGCGCTTAATCTAAGTTGTTCATTTAGACGTTCATCGATTAAATCACTGATGCTAAGACTCAAACAATTACCTGTATCCGATACCAATAAAATAGTATCTCCCTCAATGTAGGTGCCATTGGTATTCGGATTCGTAAGTTGGATGTCAGGAGATTCATTAGGCCATGTTTTCAGGTAAAAACTAAACGTGTCTCTCTTTGCATCTTTACAACCATCATCTTCCGCAATCAAGAATACCTCATAAGTGGTATCTTCCGTAAATTTACAGGTCGGCATACAAAAGTTGCTACTTCCTACTGGGTTTATAGTATCAATATTTACGCTTGTTGGATTATAAGTTCCAGGCAGTCCATTTACGTTAAAGGCATAACTTAGAAATCGAATTTGCTCATCAACTCTGGTATCCATACTATCGGTGACTTCCAAGTTTAAGCAACCAGCGTTATCCGATTGTAAAAATATGGTATCCCCCTGATTCATAGGTAAGGTAGCATTTGCAACCGTTAGTTCAGGAGGTAAATTAACTTCTGGTTCTACAATAATCGTAACGGTAATAGTATCCACCTTCGGCAAAATACATCCATCATCTTCAACCAGAACATCCACTACATAGGGTTCCGGCAAACCAAACTCGCAATCTGGCCAACACATTTTGATCCCTTTTAAAGTGTCGCCAGGACCTCCTACCAAACCTGTGGTGCTTGTAAGGTTTATTGGTTCTACAGGAGTGAAATTTTTAGGTTCTACTCTTACTCTTATTCTTTCGTTGTTACGGTTATCTTGATCATCCGTGATATAAAACTCAAAACATCGATCTCCCTGATTAGGAACAAAAATCGTATCTCCTTCCACATAATAACCGGTTCTATCTTCATTGTCCATCAGAACATTTGGAGGTTCGTTGGTCGGACATACATCAACAAGAATCTGAAAGTCTCTCCGTACTTCTCCTATTTTGACGCCATTTCGATATTCAGAACATGTCACTGAAAAGACATGAAGGCCTAGCTCAGAGGCAAACAATTCCAACAATCCAGTTTCGGGATCTACAGTAAGAGATGGTGTTCCATGAATCGCATCGTTGGCATTAAATCCAGGAAGCCATGATACCAATGGGTATGGAGCAGGTTGATAGTCCGTTACAATTACATTTACAGTACTACTATTACCATTTATAGGTGTTGACATTGAAAATGCTAAACTATCCCCGTCAGCATCTTCGGCTCCAAAATCCATATAGAAGTATTCGTTAAAGCATGCGTATCTTGTATAGATCACATTAAATACTGGGGACGAATAATTGGTAAGGTCGCCATTGCTTTGATAAATCGGGGGAAATTCTAGGTAAAATAACATCCCGGCATTTTGAGGTGCCGCTATATTGGTGATAATATTATTTCTACAACATCGATCAAATACTATGTAATAACCTCCAGGATCGTCGTAATTGGAACTAAATTTAAAATCTCCAGTTGTTTTGTACCTTATTCTTCGAATATCCAGATCGGCAACCGCGCAATCAGGATTTTCATATGGTACAATTGAATCTGTAAATACTGGCAAAACCAGTTGCTCCATTCTAATATTAGTGTTTTTCTCGAAAATGGCAATGGTGATTTGTTGGTCAAAAGCGCCAGTGTTTCCATTTACCTGATCGAAATATAAGTTGAGGTAAATGTCGTAGATATCACCAGTCCTTTGCAAAACTTCAAATTCTCCTCCAATTATATGCGTTGCTTTGATTGTAGGTATGAATCCAAAACAAAGGATCAGTAAAAATGATAATTTGCGCCAATGCATGTTCAAAAATACGATTTATTTAGCTTATTTTTGCGATTCTATGGGAAAGAAAAATCAAATTCTGCATAATATTGAAATTGGTGAGATAGTAGCTGAAGGAAAATGTATCGCTAAAGTGAACGATCTTGCCATTTTTGTGACTGGCGTAGCTCCAGGTGATGTGGTAGACTTACGGATTACTCGTAAAAAAAGTAAATACAGAGAGGCGGTACCTATTCATTTCCATGAATATGGTAGTGTTAGACAAGAGCCTTTCTGCGATTATTTTGGCGTGTGCGGTGGATGTAAGTGGCAGCACATTCAATACGCTGTTCAAACGGAGGCAAAAGAAAAACAAGCCTCTGACAATCTTAAAAGAATTGGTGGCATTGATGGTGCTGAGTTTTTACCTATTATTAAATCAGAACAAACAGAGTACTACAGAAACAAGTTAGAATTCACTTTCTCAAATAGTAGATGGTTGACCAGCGAGGAAATCAGTTCCGGAGAAGAATTTGAACGAAATGCACTTGGTTTTCACGTTCCAAAACGCTTCGATAAGATTGTGGATATTGGTCACTGCCATTTGCAACCTGAGCCTTCGAATTCAATTCGTAATGGGATTCGAAAATATGCGTTGGACAATCAACTTCCGTTTTTCGATATTCGCAACAAGGAGGGACTAATGAGAACAGTGGTCATCCGTACTTCTAATATTGGTCAAACCATGGTAATCGTCCAATTCTTCGAAAATGATCAGGAACAAATCATGGGTTTAATGAACTTTCTTCGTAATGAATTTCCTGAGATCACTTCATTGAATTACGTGCACAATCCAAAAGGTAATGATACTTTTAACGACTTAGAAGTGGTGAATGTTTTTGGAACTCCATACATTGAAGAAAAACTAGAAAGCCTCACCTATCGCATTGGACCAAAAACTTTTTATCAAACAAATTCGGACCAAACGATTAATCTTTATGGGGCTGCACGTGATTTCGCAAAACTCACGGGCAACGAAGTAGTGTATGATCTTTATACAGGAGCAGGAACTATTGCAAATTTCGTTGCAGAAAAAGCTCAAAAAGTTATTGGAATAGAGTATGTAGAAAGTGCAATTGAAGATGCAAAAGTCAACTCAGAAATAAATGATATTGAAAATACTTTATTCTTTGCTGGTGACATGAAAGATGTCCTTGATGCTAAATTTATAGAGACTCATGGACGTCCAGATGTAATCATTACAGATCCACCTCGAGCAGGAATGCATGAGGATGTTGTAAACACAATTCTAGCGGCTGAACCTCATAAAATTGTATATGTTAGTTGTAATCCAGCTACGCAAGCTAGGGATGTAAAACTAATGAGTGAAAAATACAAGGTAATTGCCTCTCAGGCAGTTGATATGTTCCCACATACTCATCATGTAGAAAACGTAGTACTAATGGAATTGACAGTTCAGAACACTATTTAAAAGTCCATAACTTTTTTGTGTTCAATTCTTATTTTACTGTAGGATAAAACACAAGTAATTTATATATTTGTCGTAACGCTTAAATAAGATAGAAAGCATATGAATATACTTGAAATTGCAGCTAGTCAAAA
>JAHDFW010000204.1 GCA_020627945.1 Cytophagales bacterium | reverse complement strand
AATCCTTTAAATTATGTTGACGGTGTAAAGTTGGGAAAAAAAATAACTCCGCGCCTCCCCTCTACTAACAGTTTTTACCCTGCTTCTACTAATAGTATAAAACCTATTAGTACTTATAGTTTTTAATCAGAACAACCTAATTAACAAACACTTAAGATTAAGCCAAAATTCACATATGAGAGAAAACACAATATTTTTTTTTTATTTACGTTGCCCTTAAGAATTTGGAAATATAACTTTCATAGATCCGAAATACATTAATATTTAATTAAACGGACCTGATTATAAAATTATGAGCATCAAATTACCAGTCGTGTAATGAATTACTACTACTCATAAGCAAAACAATACCATTCATAAAGTTTCGTAAATAATCGTGTCTAATAAAATTTATATTTACTATATTTAGCTATACTTTAAAACTTAATAACTTTCACGTTATAGAATTAAAACACACTGACAACTTAACCTTTTAAACTATTATCCAACATGCCAAATATCGTGCTAATTGATGATCACTGTATGGTGCTCGATTCGCTGTCTATTATTATTGAATCTGACAAAAGAAATAAAGTGATTGAAAAGTTTTCTGACTGCCAATCAGCTATTGAATATATTAATTCCAATTCTGGACAAATCGACTTGGTAATTACGGATTTAAGAATGCCAGAAGAAAGTGGAATTGCTGTTCTTGAAGTTGTTCAAAAGAAGCATCCTAGGCTAAAATCCATGGTACTCACCCAATTTTCGGGCGATCATTACATTATTAATTGTGTGAAACTAGGTATCAATGGTTATGTTTTAAAGAATTGTGAAGCTCAAGTCCTTTTGGAAGCTATTGACCAAATAGTACAAGGTGGATTTTACCTGTGCAATAAATCTAATTTGATTTTCGTAGAGTCTAGTCGTAAACAAGCTACAAAACAACATCTTACGGACAGAGAAAAGAATATCGTTAAACTAATCTCAAAAGGAAAAGCTAGCGATGAAATTGCACTCTCCCTTAATATAAGTAAACATACTGTGGCTTATCATCGCAAGAATATATTCGACAAACTTAAAATGGATTCTGTGGCAGAACTTACCAGATACGCTATTCAATCCGGAATTTTATATTTCGATCCTTCTTAAAACTGGTTAAACATTCCTTTCGATGTACCTGACTAGTTTTGAGATTTTGTTTGGCTGCATGGCGATTGGCAGTTTTGTCTTCATATTCTTATTCTTAAAATCTCGATTTCAAAAAGAGGTACGGGAATTAAAAAGTAAACATCAGACGGAACTCAATAAGGAACTCACCAATATCTCTCAAGAACTTCACGATAATGTTGGTGCTACACTTAATATAGCACACATGCTCCTTTCATTACCTGATGACAAACGCCCAGATGACGTGCTTGACAAAGCTAAAAACTTAATTTACCATTCACAAAACAACCTCTCTCAAATAGTTTCCTCTAATAATAAATTGGCTTACCCAGGACCTGAATTAGTTCTTAAGTCTCTTAACTGGACAATAACACAATTTAATACCATTCGTTCCGATTTTAACTATAATTTGGAATGGAATGTACAATCCAACTTCTCTCCTATGAATGTTGGTATTGAGCTATTCAAAATACTTAAAGAATTACTGAACAACACCCATAAATATGCTGGATCGTGCACCGTTGAAATAAAGGTGAATCAAAAATCGAATTTGAGTATTAATTGTAGCTACAAGGAGATCTTATTTGCCCATAACAATTCTATAAATGAAAATGCGGGTACCGGAATGGGCCTTGCCTCAATACAAACCAGAGTGGAAAAACTCAATGGAGAATTTAACATTGAATTTGGAGTAGAGCAAAACGTTGGAATTAACGCTAATTTTCATATTCCTGCAGCAGTCTAAAACAAGGCACTAACTTGCATATTTCCAGTATGCACTATCGGCTGTTGGTCTGATTTGCGTCCTTCATAAATAAAAACCAAATTCAACCCATTACTAAGTCGTTGCTGAATATTAAATTTCCAAAGCAAATTGTTACCTGGCCTCAACGCTTGCAATAGATCATATGCTAAAGGTGAATTTTCGCTCCCTTCTACCGATGACTGAAAATTCATACGTACATAGCGAAAATTAGCCGTTATGGATCGGTTTGAAACTTGCCTAACTTTGGTTTCGAAATTAAACTCATTGGATTTTAATGTAGGACTAAACAGTTCCGAAAATCCTTTTTTGTCAGAACGTACATAACCTACAGAAAAGCGTAGTTTGTTACTTTGTTGAAGTGCTACATTTACATCATTCTCTATTCCATCTATATCATAAACCCGAGTATTTAAGTAGGTCGATTTACTGTTTTTTGTAAATACGTTCGAAGAAGTTTTAAGAGTCAATTGTTGAAACAATAACCATCGAGTATTCATCCTCCACTCTTCCAAATACCTTCCGTCTTGTCCATAAGTCAGCAATTGCTTACCTCCCTGTGTATTGCGCGTTAAATCCAGAGCGTATTTGGGATTAGTTCGATTAAAAAACAATGTGCTTCTTATATTTCTTCTCAACGATAATACATCCTCGTTTTCAGAGTCAAAATTCAAGGAAGAACTAAATGGATTTATTCTATCGTTCAGTGAATTGTTGGTAGTTTTTTTGTCTATTAATAAATAACTAGTATTTGAAAATTTCGACAATAACTTCTTCAAATTTCCTTTTTTTGCCCACTTGCGGGGTGGCCTTAGATTAAATCTATAATTCATATTATGCGTAAAAGCCTTCACATAGTCGTTGGTAGGAAAAAAGAATTTTGCGTACAACGTATCCGCTCCCACATTAACTCCTTCAACAACTTGTTGAAATTCATCCAAATCTTTAACGCCATCTTCATTATAATCTATCCAAACATGTGTACCCTGAGATTGTAATACAGGTATGTAACGTAATTCTCTTATTAACTCTCGTGAGGTGTTCATTGTATAAACTAGCTTAGATTGAACACTTCTTTTTAACGCATTTAAGTTCCAATCTAAACGTCCAAGAAGATTCCTTTCTCTTTCTCCATCTGGATTATCTACTGTTTTAGTTAATAAATCTCTTACAGATGCAGTTAAACCCAGTCGTTGATGTTCCCCAATTTTCCCGCTATAACTGAGAGATGAAGTGTTGGATTTATCATTCCACTCCTCTCCAAAAAACTTTAAGTCATTATCAACTGGTAAGTAATCCTGCCTGATTCGATGCTCTATGTTCAAATGACCAGACGAAGTATCTCCAGCGGAAATGTACATTACATGTTCATCATAATTCATAAGCGGTGTTTGAACAGAATCACCTTTTACTACTTTGTTCTTATCTAGGTTAAACTTATATCCTTGTCTTAGCCCAGTAGATAAATCCCATTCTGGATTGAAATATATTCTTCTCCATTGAGCAGTCTGAGAGGAAGAAGCATTGTCCATAGTAAAAACATCTGTTTTCAACCTCAACCAATTCGTAAGGATCACATTGGATTTAAAATCATTTTGCAAGCCAGTAAAAAACTGATCTTTATTTCTAAATGAAATTTTATAGTCTAGAATTTTACCGGTACTATCGTTTATAATAAAGTTCGATCCTAAAAGATGTTCTGTAGCTTTTTGAGTTGAGTTAGAATTCCAATCTCTTTCAAAATCTGCATATCTTATTCTATCCAAGGAATTGAATCGCTCCCCCTGAAATTGATAGTTCGTGTTTACACTCAACTGTTTGTTGGTTCCTATCTTCAACTTATCTTGTTTGCTTCCAATTTGAAAAGCTAAACCAGAATCATCTCTATCATCCAATTCCGAAAATAAATTAACGTCTTTATTACTTAACGCTATTTCAGAATAGATCGAACTTCTTTTCCCTAATTTATATTCCATATTTACCATGGACATTTGACGTTTATTCGGTGCAGGAATTACAGTAAACGGGATATAATTTCCATTACCATTTCCAACCCAACTATAAATCCGTCCATTCACGGTTGTAATTTCTTGTACATACGCTCCTCTACCCTCTGTAACTTCCGAAAACTCGACTACGTAGGATTCTTCATTTTCACCAATATTAGGTTTGTACTTAAATATTTGCTCTCCAAGTGTATCCAATTTAACGTAGGTAATCCTACCAATATCCTCTTCAGTTGTTAAGCGATCCGATGGGAAAATAGCATTCTGCAAAGAGTCTCCAATGGCCTCCATAAACTGCTGTTGAGATGGAGGGAGTTCTCCTTGCAAATATTGACGTTTATTATCTTGTTCGTTGAAAAACTCGAATCCTAATGATAGTTTATCTGATTTATATTGATGTCCAAAATTGTATACCGAACGAGCATAGTTTCTTTCCGTGTATTCAAAATCTACCCTAATTCTGGAAAACTTGGTAATTACTAATTGGTTCGTAAAGGTAATTTCTGATGTGTTATAATCAATGGTATAGTCATAGTCAAAACCTCTGATCAATTCTTTTCCATCTAAGAATACTTTCTCGGTATTAGCTATTACAATAATAAACTGCTCCCCATTAATCCCACTTAACCTATATGGCCCTTGGACTCCTTCAATCGCATTGACCAACATAGAGTTAAACTTCCCCTTAGCAATCGAAGCTGCTGCAAACGTATGATTACCCTTAGACTTGTCTTTTGATTTTAAATCTACTTTTACACCTTGTACTTTCTTAAAGTACTTCATATAGAGAGAATTATTCTTTTGCAGAAGGATATCTCCAGCCTTCAGATTCCATCTATCATGATTCAAATCAATAAAAATTTGATCAAACTCCTGAATTTGCTGCGTATTGCCTTCTGGTTGAAATGGAATGTTTTGATCTGAAATAACTGCATTGAGCCGAATACCATCTCCCAAGTCTCCATGCATCTGTAGATTCAGGTTTGAATTGACAAAAACATCTTGTTGATTACCGAAAGATATTCCTCTACTAATGACCCCACTTTTTTCAATACCTGGACTAGCAAACAACTCCTCTCGAACTTCAATATCTTGTCTTGGAGGGGCAAAAACTTGCCCTGTATCATTTTTGGTTACATCATAGAGCTTTATAGTCTTGTTAAAATCTACTGATAAGGTTCTATAACATATATTAGTATTATGCTCTCTAATTTTGAAAGCATCCAATTTGTCAAATTCTAATACTCCGTTGCTATCTACAGATATCTTAGTTTCCCCGTCGATAGTAACTGAATTAGGGTCTATAATATTAATTGAATCTAAATCTTGAAGACTATAAGGATTATTGGCCATCAATAATCTGTTGGGTACCGATTTACAATGCAAGTTCGAATTAGATTGAGCACTCACATTTATCGTTAGGCATAGTAATCCTAAAACCTTATAAAGGGTAAACCATCGAGATTTTCCTAAACTCATCTTCTTAAAAACGGAAGTTTTATAAAAAAAGTTGTTCCCTCCCCTTCTTTTGTTTCAAAGTAAATACTTCCACCTGCCTCTTCAACACTTTTTTTAGCCAAGGCCAATCCAATTCCAGAACCTGAGAATTTTGTACTGAAATTAGGAACAAAAACCTTGGACTGTATATCTTCGGGAATTCCTGTTCCATAATCCCGAATGGATAATACACACAAATTCGTATCCTTCTCCTGGGTCAAGTTTAGCTCGATGACAGGCTTAGTTTCATTTTCAGAAGCTTGTATTCCATTAAGAATTAAGTTAGTGATAACTCTACTTAGATTCTTCTCATCGTAATTCACGATACAATTATCTCCAAAAGCATTACTCCAACTTATCCGACTAGATTCTCTGTACAACCTAGTTACTTTGTTTATTGTCCTTACTAAATCAAATTCGCTGTATTTTGGTTCAGGCATTTTAGCGAATGATGAAAAACTTGATGCAATTTCAGTTAATGTGTCTATTTGCGCTACTAAAGATTTAATAGTGTTTCTTTGTTTTTCAACATCCACGTCAGAACCTAAATTTCTTTCCATCATCTGCAATGATAAACGCATTGGCGTAAGTGGGTTCTTAATTTCATGCGCAACTTGCTGTGCCATCTCTTTCCAAGCCGATTCTTTTTCTTGCTGAGAAAGCCTTTGTTTACTTTCCTCAAGTTTAGCAATCATCGTATTATACTCTTGGACTAATAGTCCAATTTCATCATTGGAATCCCAAATAATTGGTTTATTCTCATCTAAAGACACTTTATTCAACCGTAAGGCCAACATGCTTAGCGGATCGCTAAAGGACCTTGATGCCCAATATGAAATCAAAGTCACCAACATAAAAATACCTATAAAGATCGCCAGCACCCTACTCAGGTATATTGATAAGTTTTGGTTTAGCACGGACCTAGATTCAAAAAATGGAATATTGACTATTGCCTGTCCTTCATCCAAATCCATCATAAAATATAACGCTCGATAATCTAGATCTCCTATTTTTTCGTCGGTTATAAAGCCATTAGATTTATTCACACGATCAAATACTTTAGAGTTCATTAATCCAGAATAGAGCTTACGGTCCTTTAATAGAGGTTGACTGTAGTCAAGAACAGCACCATCCGTATCATATAGATTGATATCAACACGATGATTTCGAGAACAACTTGCAAGCATCTCTCTCTTTTCTAGCCTAGATAACCCATCTGTAAAGTACCCTTCTAAACAGGACGTCACAGATTTAATTTTCTCACGGTAGGAATTATTAAGTTGAACAGAGTATTTATCCAATTCCATGTTAATCATTAATGCCGAAAGAATAATAAGTGGCAAAATGATGATCAAATTCACCAGTAACTGAATTTTAGTTGTAATACTTACCGAACTATACTTCCTTCGAATCGTTTGAATAACTAAAAATAGAATTACCAGTAACTGAACAATAATCCAGCAAACGATAAAAAACAAAGAAAAATTGGAGAGACGATCTAATAATACTTCTTGTTCCCTAGAAACTACCACTAACTTGTTACCCATTTCATAGAAAGCATGTTGGAAGCCTGATTTACCAAACTTCTTACCTAAAAGGCCTTTCTGCATTGAAATCTCATCTTGTAATTCATTATAGTTATAATCGCCATAGGAGTATAGCAGTTCTTCTTGATCATAGATTGCGTAACTATACTTTTGAAAGTGTGCGTTAGAGTGTTTTTGATCTAATACTAAAAAAG
>JAHDFW010000203.1 GCA_020627945.1 Cytophagales bacterium | reverse complement strand
CTTTAGATTGATCCCTATTTATTACCTATTAAAATCCTTTTCACCTCTCTTGCCGAAGTTTCCATCGCTCCATGAACGCAGGAATTATGACCAATTATATTCATAGCTTCTCCTGCAAAATAAATTTTATCATCTATTGGTTCAGAAGCTACTTCTCTTGCGTTTCCACACCCTACCTTACTGTACGAATACGCTCCCCTTATAAACGAGTTCGTGGTCCAATCAATTACATGTCCATCAATATAGTTCTCTGTGGCTTGGCCATTATACATTAGATCTAGTTCCTCAAGCAATTTGTTCAGTATCAAATCGTCTTTTCCCAAATCAGACAAATTCTTCGCTTGATCGCCCATGATAAATGCTAACAACACATTATCATTACCAGTCTTACCAATATTTTCATTTGAATAACTTGAGCAAACTTGTCCGCCAGCAATATTATCGTGATAAAACTTAGTCTTAAACTTCAAGAAGACTTTCATTCCTGGTCCCATTCCTATTTTAGAAAATGCTTCAACCTTTTCTTTAGCAAGAGGTGGAATAAACTTTATGGCGTCTTGTTGTAGAATGGTTACAGGAACCGTTATTATTGCCTTTTTAGCAATGTACGTAAATCCCATTTGATCGGTCAATGCTATTTCATCTCTCCTATAATCAATACTCAGTATTTGAGTTTCTAACTGAATTTTATCTTTGATCTCTGAGGCTACCAATCTATCTATCAAATTGAAATAGGTGTCTTGAAACTTGTAATCCTTGTTTCCTGAGTGCCAATTTCTTTCATCTCTGGCTGTCCATTTTACAGAAATAGTATCGGCACTTGCTCCATACATATTGGCCAACTGCTCAACAAAGATCATATATTTATCTTCGATACCTTTATCTCTCGCATAATCAAGATATGATATATCTTCCTTTTTGCTTCCCGCAACCAATTTACGATACAATTTAAGAGGGATTTTATCTTCTAGTTTTCCATCTACCCAAAATACCTCTCCACTCATTTTATCATGAGTAATAAAGGTCTCATCATCCTTTACTAAATCTCCCACAATGGAGCGTTTACCATGCATCCACTGAGCTCCTAAATCTAATGGGAAATCCGCAAAGTCTCTTATTTCTCCTAATCTGCCTCCATAGCGATTTGAGGCTTCAAAAATTTGAAAGTCTATACCTGCGTCTTTTAACAGTTTACCTGCATACAATCCTGCTGCCCCTGCTCCAATTATAGCCACCCTGCCATTTATCTTCGACTCAGCCAGCAACTGAGAACTTAACCCAAGTCCTAGCGTTGCAAAACCAGTTTTCTTAACAAACTCTCTTCTATCCACCTTGAATAATCTTTAACGCTCTGTCTCTTCCACTATATCCTGCTCCTTGAACTGTTGAACTAGCCCAAGGATGGTAAGCTTCTCCTGCAAAATATAGTCTACCATTCACTCCTTCTTCAATATATTCGGATTCAAATGTTTCAAAAGAATATGAACCTTGGATATATGGTTCATTAGACCAATTCTGAGTTCGACTACTTATGTAATATTCAGAAGCCTGTCCGTAAAAAATCTTATCCAATTCTAATAATAATAGATCGGTAATTTGATAAGGTTCAAGACTTGTGATTCTTTCGGCATCTGGACCTACTTGAATCATACCCAAAACATGATCTTCTGTGTCTTTTTTGAACGCCGCATTATAATAAAGTTTTAAATCATTTTCACCTGCATTTTCGGTAGGAACATACATTAAATCAGGGTAAAACTTTTTACTAAACTTAATAAAAACTTTTAACCCAGGAGGCATACTAACTTTTCCCAAGGACTCAGTAAAATCAACTGGTAATACTGGTTGAAATACTATATTCTCTGCTTTCAAAATACTAATCGGAACCGTAAGAATAACTTTATCTCCTGTAAATATAGATCCATCCTCTGATTCTACTACAACCTGATCATTGAGATAATTCACTTTAGAAACTGGTTGATTATAAACTATTTTATCGGCAATGGATGGTACAATATAATCTTCAAAAAAGTCGAACCAAGTCGAGTTTCTAAACTTATACTCTCGATAGAACTGCATTCCAACATTTAACTTGCTAAGATCATTATTTGAAGAGACAGAATAAGATTCAGGTTGGTAGGATAATAAATCGATCTTCGCATCCACAGAGTCGTCATTAATTAACTGTCCTAAAACCGATGGTTCATCATGAATCCATTCAGCTCCTAGATCGATGGGGAAATCTGCGAGGTTATTGCTCTTTTTAACTCTACCTCCAAAAACAGAACTTGCCTCAATAATTTCGAAATCAATACCATATTGTTGCAAGGTATACCCTGCCATCAATCCTGCTGAACCAGCACCTATAATTAATACCTTTCCATTAAAGTTCACAAGAAGTTCATCTTTTTTGCGACAGGATTGCAACAGTGTTGGTGCCATGCTTAAACCAAGACTTGCAAATAATCCATTCTTAATAAAATCTCTTCTATTCATCGGAGTAATTTTTTCGTTTAATAAGTTTGGTAATGCCTAGTTCTAACAACAAAACTCCTTTATTGGCTTCTTTGGTGACAAATTTATGTCCATACCCTAGCTGCCCATAAATATCAATTGTTTTAGAAAGATGTCTACGGTAAGCATAATATGTTGCTAACATTAAAAAATATCGATTATCGTAAACACGATTTGAAATCCTCCCGTCAACACCTACTGAAAACCCTAAAACCTCTTTTTGGAGGCCTAGATTTGCTCCAAAAATAATACTGCTCGAATTTCCTTTAGCTCCTCTAATAGTCTTCCCTTTTTCGCCTCCAACAAACAACGTCCTGTGATCTCTAGGCAACGAGTGATAACCAAATTGCACTCTATATATGTCATCAATTTTGGCTTTTACATTACTGTTCATGTACCCCCCTACTTTCAAACCAACCTCATAGGGCACGGCACCATAGTATGCCACATTCCAACCTGTTTCTTCAACTTGCGATTTAGCGTAAACACATATTGTTAAAAACACGAAGAATACTAAAATTCTTTTTGCACTTGTAAACATTCACTTATTCTTAATGGAATAAATTTCGTTAAAAACTGTCGTACTAGCAAGTTATTCTACTTCTAACGATGTTAAAAAACACAAATAATAAAGCTTCATAAATGTTGCTCGATCCTTTCACAATATCTAATTTTGTGGATCAATAATTAACAGGATAATCATACGACTATGAGCGGCAATAAGGTATTGAATTTTTTAGGTGAAGTAGTTGCACAAATGCCATCAGATTGGCTAAATCTCACAACACACCGTCTAGACATTTATGATGAGTCACAAGCTAAGTTCCAGTTTTTGGATCAGTTTGAAAGAATGTTCACCAATGACTCTGCCAATGTTGAAAGCCTAAAAGAGTTGCCTACCGCATACGATTATATTCGTTTAGGACATCCTTTATCAACCGTTTTGGAATGGGGAATCGCTAAGTTAAACGATGTCGAGGCAAAAAGTGTGATTGCTTTTTCTTCTGTTTCGACTCCAATAATGGCGATTCTTAGAAAGAATCTATTAGAAGAGAAAAACACTAGAATCGCTTATACTAAAGAACTACCTACGTCTTTTGATGTCGAAGCAATTAAAACGATTTATGGTTATAAGTTTGAATTAGTAAAAGTGGAAAATGCTGGTGAACTTTCTTCATATAACGGGAGTACGATCTTCGTTACAACTGATTCTGATCCTAGTAACTTCTCTTTTGCTAACAATAACAATATTGATTTTGTTGTTCAACTTCATGAAAAGCTAGGAAGTATTATACTGACTTCTGACTCTGAATATGTGTCTGAGATTCAACATGTAAGACGCCGTGAAACCATTGCAATGACTCCTGCGAATTGTTTAATAGTATTGAATGAGATGATTGGTCAGAAATCTGAGCCAAAATCAATTGATAGAGAAGGCACCAAAGCTTCTGTTCGAAACATCATTCAAGGCATTACAGCGTCAAATACTACCCCTCAAATCGGGTCCAGTGGTCTGTCTATTCAATATGCGATTATGATGGGATTGATAGATGATGCAATGCATAATCATCCTAACAAAAACATTAATTTCATTGTACCTCCCAACTGCTACGGTGGAACCAATGATCAGGCAAGAAGAGTTGCTGCATGCTTAGATAATGTAGAAATTCTTGACTTACCAGTAGATGGTGACCATGATATGGTAAGCAGCGTTGACAAGGTTCTGAATGAGGTGGCTAAAAACAATGCAGTTCCATATATCATTGCAGAAATCCCTACCAACCCTCGTGTAGAAGTTCCGGACATGGTTGAATTGAAGAATGCTCTTAGCAAAGAGCGTAAAACAAGTAATGGTGAAACTGCGGTTGATCCTGTATTCATTCTAGATCAAACTTTTTGCCCAAATATTCAATTTTTGAAAGAAGGAGCCATGTTATCTTCTGTTCGAACCATTTCGTACGTTAGTGGTTCCAAATTTCCGAGTGGTGGTAAATGTACAGCTGGATACTGTGTAGCAAATGATAAAGCAGCAGCTCTTATTGCCCCAATTGAAAAACATCTCATGATATGTGATAATGAAGCTACTGATTTGCAATTGGAAATTCTTGACAAGCAAATGCCTTCGATGATTGAAAGAATTGCGGATGCTTATAAGAATACTAGAGACTACGTAAACTTCATTCACGAAAAATTACCTACAGCTAAGATCAATTTTGTATCCGAAGAGTTGGCTAATGAAGGATTTACTCCTTCCGTTTTTTCATTAGATCTACCTACAAAAGGTTCAAATGATGAAGAACGTGAAGCTTACAAAAGAGAACTTAATCTAAAACTGATCAACATGATGATCGGTCAAATTCCAAATGAAAGTAAGTACTGTGTTAGTTATGGACAACTGAAAGGTTGTTACTGGACTATTCCCGCAACATCAACTCAAGGTACAACCAAAGAAGGTGATAAAGATTATATTGCTAGAGTCGCTTTATCCCCAGATTTAGATCTTGATATGCACAAAAAAGTATTTGAGCAGTTTGTGAATGAAATTTAAACTCTAAAGCCAAATATCAAAATATCATCAAGTTGATCGACTTCTTGCCTCCAAGAATTAAATTCGTTCAAAAGATATTCTGGTTGTGCGCTAAAGGGCTTATTACTTGATTCCAGTAAAGTTTGACGCATTTTTTTACGCTGATATCTTTGATCATCATCATTCATTTGATCCTGAAAACCATCGGATAACATGTATATAACATCCTTCGAGTTCAACTGAATTTCTTTAGTATTGAACTTCATATCTTTATGCAAAACTGAACCTCCAATGGATTTTCGTTGAGCTTTGAGGTCCTTAACTTCATTATTCTGAATCAAATAAATAGGGTTTCTGGCGCAGGCATAACTTAACACCTTAGTTTTCTTATCAAGCACACAAAAACTCATATCCATGCCGTCTTGATTTCCTGACTCATCCTGCCTTAAAAACTTACTTACTTCTTCATCTAGATGGTTAAGAATTTCAGCGGGCTCTTCAATTCCATTGGCTACTACGATTTGGTTAAGTAAATTATTCCCTGTCATAGACATCATAGCCCCTGGTACCCCATGACCAGTGCAATCCACTGCAGCAACAAAAACTTTCTCGCTTGTTTCGTGCGTCCAATAAAAATCTCCACTAACAATGTCTCGAGGTTTATAAAAAACCATAACGTTGTCAGAATCGAATGGCAATTGGTCCATTGGCGGTAACATTGCCTCTTGAATTTTACTTGCATACTCTATGCTACTTGTAATATTGCGTTTCTGCTCCTTTAGTTTTTTGTTCTTCCCTTCTAGTTTGGTTTCGTACCCGTTAACGAGTTTTGAAATCAGATAATAAGTTAAACTCGACAAGAGCACTCCAATTAGCGCTCCTATCCATAAAATTGTATTTCTAAACCTTCCAGAAACCGCTTCCAATTCATGATTGTTCTGATGTACATTTAAACGATATTTATCATTAATTCGCATTGAAACAATAATATCCGAGTAGCCATTATCATACTCATAGTATCCTTCAAATACGCCACCATTATTCATTTCCATAAAATTCAAGGTGGATTTCCGGTCCGCCGTACTATACTTTGCTCCAGATTGATAAATATTGTAGCTCGACTCATCATTCCAACCTGGTGCAGCAATTAAATTCCCTTCTTCGTCTGATGCACATATGTATCCACTATTAGGCAGTTTTACATTGTTACAAACATTCAAAACTTCCTCCTTAAAGGTCGTATCCGTCGATAACCTTTGAATCAACCCGATAGCAGTTTCACCAAACATTTTATTATCCTTTAATGTTTGTTCAACCAACTGGTCATGTAAATATTTTTGAAAAAATCCTGTGAAAAATATAAAGCCTATCATAATGATAGCACCTGTAATCAAAGATAACAAGATCCTAAATCGTCTTTCCATAATACTTAACCTTCTCGTGACCGAAAGCAAGTTAATTGGTTAAATTCAAAAATGTCTAATAAAACAAACATTTAATCTTGTTGGAACGAATAAGTTTCTAGTTTGCCAAATCTTTAATGATGCAAATAACTTTACATTGTTTAATTTTACCTCATCTAAATTTCTAATCTATGAAACAAAAAGGACTTCTAAAAGATCTATTTCAGCTCAACTTGGGAGTGCTTTTCATTAGTACTTCAGGAGTTTTAGGCAGATATATTGAAATGCCTGTATTGATTACGATTGGATTAAGAGGTTTGTTTGCTGCACTAATTCTTTATGGTCTTTGTAAATGGCAAAAGATTGACTTAAGAATAGATAAGAAAGATCGTACTACAGTTTTGTTAGGCGGTGTTCTTCTTGGAATTCACTGGGCAACTTACTTCTATGCGTTGCAACTATCCAATATAGCAATAGGCATGTTATCCTTATTCACATACCCTGCCATTACTGCTATCTTAGAACCTATAATGCTTAAAACCAAAATGCAACCTTTTCATTTAGTGCTTGTTGTTATGGTATTGTTAGGTGTCTACTTTTTAGTTCCAGACTTTGATATTGAAAACAGCAATTTAAAAGCGGTAGGTTTTGGCATCTTGTCAGCAATAAGTTATTCTTTCAGAAACGTTATGATGAAAACCAAGGTAGAAAGTTATAATGGAACAATGCTTATGGTTTATCAACTTATTGCTGTGGCGGTAGTCTTTTGCCCATTCTACTTCATTCTCGATTCATC
>JAHDFW010000015.1:35226-38943 GCA_020627945.1 Cytophagales bacterium | reverse complement strand
GAGTAGATTCTTGGAAAACGGCTAACACTCTTTATCAAAACTTAAAAGATGATTTTGATCTACCTGAAACGTATGAGAAATTGATTTATGCAAGAGAAAATAAAACGTAAAACTTAATTAAAACACCACATTGATAAAGCAGATTGAATCAAAGAAGTAAGACTTGGCAAACAAAATCACCTCTTAAATAAATAGAATTAAGACAATCAATACCGTTTTTCAGCATGAAAAAGTCTAGTGCATTCTTAATATCCTTTCTTATTAGTTTGGTGTGCTACATTCTTATCTTTTATCCTCAAACTGCAGGACATCCAGAATATTTAATTTTGGGCTTCTTCTATGGATATACGTGGTTGACTCCTATTATGTTATTAGCTGCATTTTTTGGTGGTTCCATACCTTTATTAAAGGAACCAAAACTTAATAAAAATTTGATAGGTTTTGTGGCTGGTTTACTAATAATCGTCGTGACTATTTCATGGAGTATCACTTTTTCAAACGATGCAATTCTAGGTGTTTTTTGGGCTACTGTAGTATTGGTTTGGGTTACGGGGTATTTTAAATTAGTTCGTGGATGTCAAACCACATAAGAACAGAAATTGACACCTTTTAAAATAAAATGGGTGAAACACTTTGAATTCTAATTTCGTGAATACCTAAATCCCATGCCTAATATGCTTATATTTACTTGGCTTACCAGATTTTTTTTGAAGTCGCGTAAAGTTCTATTATAACAAAAAACAGATGAGAACAATATTGGTAATTTTGAGTGCATTATTGTGGAATAATTGTCTTTCCCAAGAGTATCCGTCCATTAACGAAATAGAAAAATCAATCTCCGATTCTTCAAAAAACACATTTTATCCCAAGTTGATCGACCGGTTTAACAATTTCGATTCCACACTAACTAACATTGATTTCATATTCATTTATTACGGCTATGGATATCATGAAAACTATTCAGGATATAGAGAAGATCCAACAACAAAGTATTTTGCTTTGTTTAATGAAAAAAAGTTTGATGAAATAATGAGACTTTGTGATTCCACTTTGACCGAAACACCTGTTTGCATTTCGTCAAACCTGTATAAAGGAAAAGTATTGAGGGAGCAACACCCCTATTCTAATGACTTTAAAAAATATTACGAGAGATCATTTAAATTAATGGATGTCTTGCTGAATAGTGGTGACGGAAAATCCATGGAGACCGCTTACAGAGTTCTTTTTTTAAATGATGAAAAAAGAGTGATGTATGGAAAATTAGAGTTAAGTGGATATTCCCAGCAAGCATTAATAAAGCATTATGATATGTTAACCGTCAAAAAGTCTAAGAAGTATAAAAAGAAGCAAATATTTTTTGATGTATACCTGCCATTATTTGGTCTTTCTAGGCAATTAAAAAATGAAACGAAATCCAACACAAAATAAATCCAGTCTATTCAAGTGAAGCTTCATAAGAAATTAAACAGGGGAAAACTCGTCTTAATGTGTGGCATTTTGGTTATTTTATTCTCTTGTAACAAATCAGGAAAGAAATATGTAGGATATTATGATGAGACAGCTTGGCAATACGAAATCAACGAAGACAATATGAGTTACAAGTTTCAAGCACATGGTCATTTTTGCAATTGTGTTTCAACGGGTTACTATACTTCTAAAGGTGATACTATTTACCTAAAATCTAACCCTTCTGACTCTTCAAAACATATGGAGTTTGAATTCCTAAATATGAATAATTGGAAACTATTAAAAGATGGTGATTCTTGTATTATTCAGGTTGAGGCTAATTATAAAATGTGTACTAATACCAAAGTTTATTTTTAATAGAACAATAAAATTAGATACATGGGAGTAGGATATTTCTTCGTAAATCCAGACAAAAAAGAATATTTCAATCCAGCTTTAAGTGGAGGTTATTTGCGTAGGAAGCAAATCTTCAAAGAAGGGTTGCACTTATATGCTTTAGAGCTTCTAATGTTCGAATTCCCTGGTGAATATAATCGTCTTGAAAATGAAGACTTAAACACTTGGTCAGGCGATAGACTTTTAGTTTTATCCGACAGCGACTGGACCCATTTTGAACTGGAAACGAATGATTCGAATGAAGAACACTACCCTATCAAAGATTATAAAGATATAACAGAACCTCTATGCTTATTTTTGGTCGCCAATGAACCAGAATTTGCTGAAGAGTTCATTCCACAATTATTTATTGAATCTGTCTTATTTATGGAGGTTGTTAACCTCAACTATCGAATCCAAGACAAATCCATTGAAAACCTTATTATCAAGCATTTTGGAAAGGACTGGGAAAAGAAATATCGAAAGTCATTCAATAACCCCGCAACAAATATTGACCACTATGAAAGGTTAAGAAGGGTTAAGCAAAATGAGAAGTAGCATCCGACATATATTATTAATAACAGCTATTTCAAGCAGCTTGGGAATGAAACATAAAAGCTCTTACCCCATTGAAATATTAGAGGGATTTTACGTTCGTTCTTGGGAAAATTCTTCCTTTTATCAAATTAGAAATAAAAAGGTCTATAAATCTATTTGGACAAATTTTGAAGAAGGTTTCGAGAATACTAGTTCTATCAACATAAATAATATCAGACCTAACAAGCTTAATAAAGGGATTTATCTTAAAGTTGAAGGAACAAAAATTGGCGATGGCAACTATGGACACTTGGGTGCTTCAGACTCACTACTTACAATCACAAAAATTATTGAAATTGATACTACAGTTTCATTCTCAGATTTTTACTAAAAGAGTAGTGAATTCCAGTATCACAATAAACCATAATGAAACAACTAACCACCATATCTTTTTTACTTCTGATATGCAATTTTGCACAATCTCAGTGTGCGTGCGCGGACATTGGATTCAGTTTTGTTGATAGTACTGGAGTTGATCTAATAACCGAAATGAAGGCTAGTACGGGTAGAAAAACAGTGCTAAATATCAGCCGTAGTAGATATAAGCACTTAGAGCCAGATAGTACTAAGCACTTCTTTTATTTTGCAACCCAAGGAGGTCTTGACAGCGTGCAAATTAAATTCGTTTATGATTCAAAAATCATGAAACTGCAATTGTTCAATATTCCTCCTGACTTCCCTATTCATCTTCAAAAAATAAATTTTCGAGTGGGAGATTACAAGTTAGACGTAAGTGCTATGTTAGATTTCAACAGCCAAAACCAGAAAAAAGAAGGCTTTCCCCCTGACGGTGAAATAATTTACTATACCGACCCCTCTGCAAAACCGAATGAAAACAAAGTCGAAACATTTTCGTTTAACCTTAATAGATAATGTACAACCCGCCAATAGAACATAGAAGTGATCATGAACTTAGAAATATAGTTTCTAATCCAGATGATTGGCAGTCGGAAGTAATAGAAATCGCTAATAACGAGCTTATAAAACGCGGAGTTAAACCTCCTAAAGGTAAAAAAAAGACTAATACTCCCCTTAATAAGAAAGTTGGCCCTTCCGAAGAATCATTATCTTGGTACAAAATAGTATTAGCCATATTGGTTGGTCCTATATTTCTTATGCTAGCATTAGGTCACATTACCGACTACTGGTGGTTAAAAAGCAATAACTCAAAGACAGAAATTACCGTTAAAGAGATTCAAGAAATCTTCTATTCCGTAGTTGGGTTGGGACTTTGGTTAATTGTTTTATATGCTGTATTTTAACAGAATAAATGAATGG
>JAHDFW010000015.1:32843-35126 GCA_020627945.1 Cytophagales bacterium | reverse complement strand
TTGGGACTTTGGTTAATTGTTTTATATGCTGTATTTTAACAGAATAAATGAATGGAATAACCTACATAGAAAACTTTATAGACGCACCAAAAGAGCTGTTTGATTTACTCAAGTCGAATGTAAATTGGGACGAAAGAATGTCTGCCCGAAAAACTGCCAGCTATGGTAAAGCTTATAACTATTCTCAAATTAGTTACCCTTACCAAGAATTCTCTGAAGAATTGAAATCTATTGTTGAAGCAATTGACAATACACTTGGGTTTGAACCTAATAACTGTCTAATAAACTATTATCTCGATGGTAAATCTAAAATGGGATTTCACTCTGATCAAACGGATATACTTTTCGACGAAACAGGAGTCGCTATTATATCAATTGGTGAAACCAGAACATTGAGATTTAGAAGTATTGAAAATCGTGAATTAACAATCGATTATAAATTACCATCAGGTTCCTTAATTTACATGACCAATGAAGTCCAAGATGAATGGCAACACGCCATACCTAAATCGGATACGAAACTGGGACGAATGAGTTTAACCTTTAGAAAAATGATCTGATGTGCATATAAAAACAACAAACATAAACCCGTATATAAAAACATCATTGAAACACTTTTTCCTTTTCTATATTGTAGCTCTATTACTATCATTTGGGTGCACCCCTAAATCACAACAAACTGAAAACCAAGGGGTAGACTATTCCAATTCAGATGTTCCTCAACTATATGCAAGAGTTAACGACTATTCTAATGTTCTAAGTAATGAAGAAGAAAAACAGCTAAATAAACTTCTTAAATCTCTTGAAGATTCTGTCGGTTCACAACTTGTAATTTTGTTAATTGACTCGTTAGATAATCGCACAATTGAACAATATTCAATAGATGTTACGGACGCTTGGAAAATAGGACGTGCAGACTTTGATGATGGAATCTTGATAACTCTAGCAATGTACGATCGAAAAGTTCGTATTGAAGTTGGATACGGTCTTGAACTTATAATTAAGGATGAAATTGCAAAAAACATTGTTGATAGTACAATGGTCCCTAAATTCCAAAAGAGTGACTTCTACAATGGGTTAACCAACGCGTCTAAAAAAATAATGGATTTGATTTACCATAACCCTGAACTTATTGGTAAAAAATGGACACGAAAAATAAAACCACTATAAATAAACGAATTCACACCATAATGCACGTTTCCGACCAAATATGAAAAATTTAATTCCCGTAATCGTAATGCTTCTACTCGTTAGTGCTCTTCATGCACAAGACAAAGACTGGACATTAGGACTTGTTTCATCTCCAAATTTCTATTCAATTAAATCTCATCCTGGATTTGGTCACACGTACCATGCTGACGTTGGTATGAGTATAGGTTTAGAGTCGTTCTACTCTTTTGGTAACAGAATCAATCTCGGACTCGGAGGAAGTTTAAACAGTTTAAGTTATCAGGTGAATTACCTTTATACTTTTGAGGACCCTGGTGATCCACATATACCTAGATCTTCAATTAAAAAGGCTGTTTACCTCGATATTCCATTGTTTTTAAGAACAGATTTATTGGTAAGTAATAAAATGAAATTATACACTTCATTAGCCGTCAACTCTTCTTTTCTAATCAATTCAGAAGATCAAACTACCTTTGAAGATAATAGCGTACGAGACTCTGGATTCCTTAACTCTTTTTTGTTAAGCAGCCAATTGGGATTAGGACTGGTCTATAAATTGCATCCAAAAATAGGGCTAAAGTTTGAGTCTAAATTCAGGTACTACTTAAAAGGCTTTGATGTATTAATGAACGCTAATCCAAGTTTAGTTCAAACAGTAATTGGAATTGAATACAGTTTAGATAACAAACAATAAAATAATGAGTACTTTCCATTACGCCTTTAAAGTTAAAGACATTGAGTCAACACGAAAGTTTTACATCGACATTTTAGGTTGTGCAGAAGGAAGATCTACAGACACCTGGATTGATTTCAACTTTTTTGACAACCAGCTTTCTGCTCATGTGAGTGAAGATTTACCAAATCTAGATTATTGCGGGAATGTAGATGGTGTTAAAGTACCTATCCCCCATTTTGGGTGCTTACTGTCTGTTGAACAATTCAATACCGTCCAGAAGAAACTTGAGACTGCTGGAGTTGAATTTATTATCAAACCTCAAAAAAGATATAAAGGTAAAGTTGGAGAGCAATATACCATGTTTGTATTTGACCTAAGTGGTAATCCAATTGAATTTAAAGCGTTTACCAATGATGAAGAGATATTCTTGGTGTAGT
>JAHDFW010000015.1:0-32743 GCA_020627945.1 Cytophagales bacterium | reverse complement strand
AAAAAAACCTTGCTCAATAAATGAACAAGGTTTCATAAGTCTCTTTATATAATCAGGCTTCCGCCAGAATTCAATTTATTTTGGTCTTTCTACTTTATCTTCAGCAATGCCAGCACAACATCTATCTTTGACAAATACTGGAAGGCTACCATTAACTTTTTCCAATTTATTGTTTTTAACGGCAAAACCATCTTGCCCCACTCCAGATCCAGAATTAACTTCTCCTTGTGAAAGGAAATCATAATATGCATCCTGCCCTACTTGCATTTCTAAATCGGTTGGTAAAGATTCATATACTAAACCTGACTCTTTATCCTCAATTTTATAGACTTTGTCCTTCTGATTAAGTTGTTGCATAGAAACAATCGTTCCTTCATTGGACTGCGCAAAACCTGTAAGACCTAAGCCTAACATTCCTGCAGAAATTAATAATGTTCTCTTTTTCATTGGTATCTTTAGTTAAATTAAGTTGTCTCAATTTAAGAGTTAATCTGATGTTTTCAAAACCTCATAATGGTATAATATCCTAATTAACTCCTTAGTATAAAAATACTTATGCTTATCCAAAACATGCTGTTGAAAATCTTTCAAGTCTGAATATTCAACTTCATCAAAAGCTTTTAGTGCTCCAACGGGAATTGTAAACTCGACATCAATCTCACCTATTTTAACACGATATAAATCTCCCTCTATTAACCGAACATAATTTGAATCAGCATCAAACTTTAGTCTTGGTGGTAGAACCATGACTTGATTATAGGCATATTGCAGCTGAAGTAATAAACTCTCTCCTCTTGCACCAATTACTTCATTCAATTGATCTGAAGACAATCCCTTCACCCAATCGTAACATTCCTTATAAAACTCCTCTTCTTTACCGTCGTAATGTTGCCAGTACTTATCCTGATCTTCTCGTAAAAGTGGCAATTCATCCAATTCTCTCCAAGTTGGTTTCTCAGCACGATCAAATACTACCAATTTAGCCTTGTTGGTGCAGTAGAGATTAAGAGACTTTTCAAGGTGCCCAATATAAGACAGTAACGTATTCCAGAACTTAGTCCCTGCCTCCGAGTAAGAATGTTTACAAAACCAAGTTGCACAAACTCCATTACGATATTTCCAAATACCACACCCTCCTGTATCTTTTTGATAATATGGGCATAACAGAGATTCTGATTTACCGAAAAAATCTTCTGAATTGTTGTACATCATCCAATATTTTCGTGTGCCACTAACTTCATCTGGGTAGGCACCTTTCTTCTCCGCAATATAATCTTTCAATGTTTGCCTCCCGCTCATTTCTGAATCTTGCAAGACTCCTCCAACAAGATAATTAGGTAAATTAGGGAAGTAAGTGCAGCACTTAGTTTTAGTATTAAAACTGGTTTTTGTCATGCACTCTTCAGTCATCGGACAATTATTACAAGTAGCAAAGACTTCAGCGGGAGCTTCACTCTCAAAAAAATCGGGCAACTTATCCCACACTAATTCTGGGAAATAGTATTTCAGCGTCTTTTTCATAAAGCGTTCTGAGCTTTCTAATACCTAAACTTACATGACAGGATGGTAATATCGTCCTGATACCCAGCGGTACTGAAAGAAAGAATTAAATCCAAAAGTTTCTCGTGCAACTCCTCCAAAGAGTGTGTTTGTTCATGGCGTAAGAAATGCTCTAATCCTATTTCTCCAAACTCGATACCATAGTCATCAAAGATTTCTACAAGTCCATCAGTATACATAAATAGCATCGAGTAATCAACCACATGTAACGAATCTTCATTGATAAACGGTAACTCCTCAAATGCTCCTAAAAGTGTCGATCCAGTAGATAACTTCTCCTGTACTTTTTTGTCTCTATCTAAATAGAACGGTGCATTATGACCTGCATTGATGTAACGCAACGTCTGAGTATCTTTGTAATAAACTGCAAAGAAAGCCGTAATAAATCGCTCCCCGCCAGTAATCTCAAAAACAGTACTGTTTAGTTCCTTAACAATATCTTTAAGATCCAGATGTTGCTTAACCAAAGCCTTCAACGTGGCCTGAAAATTACTCATCAAAAGAGCCGCAGAAACACCTTTTCCAGATACATCCGCAATACACACTAGAAATTGATTATCGTTCTCTTCTATATAATCGAAATAGTCTCCTCCTATCAATCGCTGGGGAATGTAGGTCGAATTCATTTCGATAAGATCTGTCTTTGGCAAAGTATGAGGAACAAGCAAGTTTTGAACATTACTAGCAATAGCTAACTCCATTTCTAAATCGTGCTGCAGTATTTTTTGCTCCTGAATCCTCTGATTTTCCAAGGCTACCAAAACGATGCTACTCAAAGATCGAATAAATGAAAGCTGATTTTGATCTTGCTTGGCATCTTGAAATTTCAACAATACAAAGGCAACTCTGTGTCCACGATGGACAATTGGAAATATTACATCGAAAGGCCAATTCTTATATTGTTCTCCTTCCAACAGGGTAATATCATCGAACTGACGAAAATTATGTTCTTCCTTTGTTAACTTACAAGAAACTCCGAAATGCACCTTTCTCCTCCACCCGTCTTGATATACGAAGAGTGTCATGGCTTCAAGGTCCACAAGTCCTTTTAGCTTGCTTTTGTAAAGTTCATAAAGCGAATCTTCATCAAATGATGAGTTGATCGTTTCTGTAACTTCCAACAACGAGCTAATTTTATATTCATATAACTCCTCAGTAGTTCTTGGCATTATAGGTAACTAAGTAAAACACTAGGAATGTTGTCTTCCCAAAGATATTCAAAAAATTGATTTCCTAACTATATATTGTTAGGAGTTAATAAGTAACCAGCCTAATGAGATTTAGGATCGTATGCATCTCGAAGTCCATTACCAAGCAAATTGAAAGAGAGGACCATGATCATAATGCAAATAGCGGGGTAAATAATCAGCCCCATCCCTGTTTTAGCACCAATGATATCATAACCTGCCTTTACCATCATCCCCCAAGAGGGTGTTGGTGGTTGTACTCCTAGTCCCAAAAAGCTCAAACTTGCTTCAAGTAAAATTGCTGAAGCAAAATTTGCATTAGCTATTACTATTATAGACCCTAGAATGTTTGGCAACATATGTCCAAGAATAATTCTAGTGTTTCCATAGCCCAACGCTCTTGCTGATTCTATATAGTTTTTCTGCTTAATGGATAATAGTTCTCCACGCACTACACGAGCTACTTCTACCCACATAATCAACCCCACAGCAACAAACGCAACCCAAATACCTTTGCTATTCAGAGCTAAACTAATAGCTATCACCATCATAATTCCAGGGATTGACCATACTACGGTAATTATCCACTGGATTACATCGTCTACCCAACCTCCAAAGAAGCCAGCCAAAGCACCCATTAACACTCCAATACTTATGGAAATAATAACTGCAATAAAACCTATTCCCAGAGACACTCTCGTACCAAGAATCAACATACTCAATACATCACGCCCTGACTTATCTGTACCTAACCAATAGGTTCTTTCAACAATGTTATTCTTTTCGAACTCTTCTTTCAATTCAGTCAAGCTTGTAGTTTCCGTTTTACCTGTAACTGTAGAAAAACTAAACTGCTGATTTTCATCTTTGATCTCCTGATCCATGTGCTCCCCTATTGCCAAAGGTTTAACGACATTCAACAAGGCAAAAGTTTTCTTATGATCGTCCTCTGCTCCGTCTCTATGTCGACTCTTTCTTAATTTAGGTTTGATGTGGTCAATTATTACTTCTCCACCAACCACTTCATAAGAATTGATAGGTACAATCGTATAGTATCTTTCTTTGCCCTGAAAAATGCGAGCTAACAAGCTCTGCTCTGGAATATCCTGATTCTTCCTTACTTTTAGAAACTTGACAGTAGCACCTGATTCCAACAATGGGATTTCTACTGCCCCATCATTGGCTAATCGAGTATCGTCGGGCATAATATGATAACCGAGTAGGGCAATAATGATTGAGAGGCAAATGAAGAAAACTCCAAGCAAGGTAAGCTTGTTCTTAAGCAAACGACGAAGTACTTGTTCGCCAGGGTTTGCAGCTTTGTCCAAAACTACTTTAGTAGAATCTAACGTATCTTTAGTATGATTTTCCTCTGAATTCAAAACTTCTTCTACACAAATAGGTACTTGAGTCCTTTCTTGGTCGCAAGATAATAGTATTCCTTAAAATGGTTGTTAAAGTCGGCTAAATCAAATTCAAGATCATCATCTGGACCTGGACAACCCGCAATTAAAAATTCATACTGCAGCAAGTTTTTCAACCCCTCTTTCAGTTGAGATTCTTCTCCATCAACCTTCTTTTTCACGTCATTGTAATGCAATGAGAAAACCAACTCATCTAGAAGTGTTAATTCTAATTCGCTTAACTCAATTTCCTTTCCTTCCATTTGTAACTTTTCCTAAAAGATAACATTCCAAAAAACATAACATAGAATGGATAAATTATCTGAATTGGCAATACTAACCAAATTAACTTCGTTTTATTGAAAAAATTTAAAATTGGTACCATAAAGAGAATTTCGGCAATCACTTTAATTGCCACAACCAAGGTAACTGCAGGCCAAAGCGCTGGGTTAAATAACGCAACAATACTCGTTAGTATTAGCATCAGATAAAATGAAAATAAATACATCGGAAAAATACTGGAAGCAGATATTCCGTGTTTTTTCCATTTGCCAGCCCATCGTGTTCTTTGCTCGACAAAGTCCCAAAAACCATTCACAGTTTGGGTCTTCACAATAGCATCTTGATCATTGTTAAAGGCGATCTGTTTACTAGTATGCTTATCTCGAATCTTATGCATTAAAAATTCGTCATCGCCCGATGCCACGGAACTGTTTCCTTCATACCCGTTGACTAATTCAAATGTTTTCTTGCGATAAGCCATATTAGCTCCATTGGCCATAGTCGGAAAACCTAATCTGATTGATCCTCCTGTGATCCCCATCAACGCGCACATTTCGTATTGCTGAAAAACTCCTAACAACAGACTCGAAGAAGATTCTAACCCAATCGGACCTGTTAGAAACAATACATCCGAACCTGCCCCGTAATGCGACGCAATACTTGACAACCAATTTTCACCAACGCGACAATCGCCATCGGTCTGAACAATAAGCTTTCCGTTAGCTTGTCCATTCCCTAACTCAATTGCTGCTTTCTTACCTTCCTTAACATTAGATAACACCTTCAATTCAAAGGTTAAATCAACAGAATCTATAACTTCTAAAGTTGTATCAATTGAATGATCGTCAATTATAATTACCTCGAATAGTTTGTGAGGATAACGTTGATTATTTAAATCTTCAAGTAGACTTCTTATACTTTTAGCTTCGTTCCTAACAGGGATTAATACCGAAATTTTTGGTAACATTTGTCCTATTTTGGATTGTGGTTTGGATTGCATTATCCAACCCAAGGTCATAATTAGCAGAAGCAAATAATAGAATACAGAGTACCCAAATAATATTATTATCCAAATTTCCACTTACTCCTTAACTCCTTTTAATGAAACTCCTGAATTAATAATCAATCCACCCCCTATCATGGTTGGCAACAATACGTTTATGATCCAAAGCAACAATGAGATCGCAACAACTTGATCAGCTGGAACATAACACCAACTAAAAATCACAACAGCTACAGCTTCTCGCCACCCTATTCCTCCAAAAAAACTAAAAAACGGAAGAGCAGACTTTGCCAAATATACAAGTGAGATTCCCATCAATATTGTGAACCAATCTAGTTCCACTCCAAAGCTCAAAAACAGAATTAAATACTGAATTGAAAACACCATATACCTGAACGCTGCAGTAATCAAAATTCTCCCAAGTTCCTGACGATTATGATGCTCAAAAGCATCTGAAAAACGATTTAACCCAACCCATTTTAATATTTTGGCTAAGTATTCCGATCTAAAATAGAGTACTAATGCACTTAAACCAACCAAAAAGATAATAAGAAGAAAATAACGAAATTTTACTTCGTTAAAATGTATTCCCGGCAATAATTGATCAAAAACCATTAGAAAATAAAGCAATCCAACAGCACCAAATATTATGGTAACAATAAATAAAGAAGTCCTCGTAACATATAATGCACCAAAGAAATGCTTGCGTTGATCCTTTTCTATATTCAAAAACCTAACCGCAAGATCTCCTAAACTAATTGGAGTGACAATTCCAGCCGTAAGAGCCATTAATACTATTTTAAAGGCCTGAGCAAATTTCATTTCGGTAAATCCAGACACGCTTAACTTCCAACGCAATGCTTCTAATCCCCAATTTACTGGAACCAACAGAAGTACGAAAAACACTCCAAATAAGTTGATTTGAGACAAATATCCACTTATTCCACTCCAAGTTATACCTCTATCTTGTATGGTATAATAAAGTAGTGCAATAAGAATAGACAGCAAAGTGCCCTTCAATAACCATTCAAATATTAACTTTGTGTTTTTCAAGAAAAGATTGAGCAGTAAGAATTCTAATATAATACTAGGTCTTGACCCGGGTACAAATGTAATGGGTTTTGGGTTAATAGAGACTATCGAGAAAAAAACTAAACTCGTTCAGTATGGAGTTTTAACCTTTAAACGTGATTTAAGCCACTATGAGAAGCTTCAAAAGATTTATGAATCTGTTGATCAGTTAATCCTAGATTACGCCCCTGACGAAGTAGCCATTGAAGCTCCTTTCTTTGGTAAAAACGTGCAATCGATGCTAAAATTAGGACGTGCGCAAGGTGTAGCTATCGCAGCAATTATTAAAAATGGGCTTCCTGTATACGAATATGCTCCTAAAAAGATTAAAAGTGCTGTAACAGGAAATGGAAACGCGACTAAAGAACGCGTAGCGCAAATGATAGAAACCTTTACCAATGTTAAAATTAATGTTAAGCAGCTGGATGCTACCGATGCCCTAGGTGCTGCATATTGTCACTTCTTTCAAAAGAACAACATGTCTGCTGGTGGTAAAAGTTATTCTGGCTGGGAAAGCTACGTGAAAAATAACAAGGGTCGGGTCAAATAAAAAACTTCAACCTCCCAGTTGAGAGATTGAAGTTTCCAATAGTCTATTAATTATTCTCTAGAAAGTGTCCAAATCAAACGGACGTACTACTCCAAACCATTTTACTACAATTTCAGCTCCTAGATCTGGTGCTTCAACATGTGCAAAGTAGACACCGCCAGCAATTGGAATTCCATTTTGATTTCTTAAATTCCAATCAATAAATGGAGCATCACTGGTCTTTTTGAATGCTCGTACCAAAGTTCCCGCGGCATTGTAAATCTTAATGCTACAATTCTGAGGTAAGTTAGTGATCTTAACCACATTGCTCAGCTGATCTGTTTCATACTGAGAGTAAGCATAATAAGGATTTGGCACCATTCTAATTTGAGAAAGTACGTTTTCAGCTACTGTTTTATTGCCTACCTCAGCAAGAACTCCATCCGTGCTAAACATGTATTCAGGAGTTTTACCATATTCTTGCCCTCGATACTCTTTATTTACTCTTAATCGAATACGAGTATTGGACTCTGCCATAAAACCAGAATTCTGTTTCACCTTCATATTTCCTACCCAAGTGATGTCTTTAAACAGGTGAGCTATCATGCTATCTTTTAGTTGATTGGGGAAATATTCCGCAGCGAATAGCTCATCATATTTTTGAGAATATGCTTCTCCTCCGTCATAAACGGTGTTAGTTATATACACATAACTTCTATTTCCATTTTCTTCTTTGGTTGGATTCCATTCAAGGTTATCACCATTTATCAAATCCAATTTGGATTCACTGAAAAACATGTTCAATCTTACTCCACGATCCAAATCAATGGCATATCCTGGGAATTTACCCATTCCATTACCTGTTTGACTTTTTAAAAGTGAGTAGTGGAAGCTTTGTCCTTGTTGTTCATACTGTAACACCATACAATCCGACCACTCATCTGGATTCGAGGAAATTACTACATCTATATTGTTTAGATCATAGATCTTGTTCTCAGAAGCTCCAGTCAAGTAACCTGCACCATAAGTTGCCGTTAACGGTCTTACTAAAGCATAAGGTGCCCATGCCCCTTCTAATACATTTCTGTATACACCAGTAGGGTCAACATCGTTATGTAAGTCCGCACTTCCTATGTCAGCAGGATATTCTAACCACCTTGGCACTCCATCCAAATCTACCACAGGTTTATCCAACCATTCAGAACCTGTTCCATTCTCTCCATAAACAATTTCCGCAGATATGAATCCATTATTGGTATTATCCAACACACGGTATAAAGGGTCTCTCACTGATTCCATTTCTATCGCTATTCCATATTCTGGTAGAATTTGTTCATTAAATTCTGAAACTCGCTTAGCACCTTGAATTACTTTTATGTTATCAGAGTCGGTTAAATCTTCCAATTCCCAAAAATCATTAATGTTAAATTCAAACGAAATGCCGCGTTTTAAAGGGTCATCTTTTTTAAAGAACTCGTAAGGTATTTGATCATATCTAACAAATACGGCGGTCTGATTACCTGCTTCATCTATGGTATTTGAAGGTTGAATTGCTTTATAGTCAAACATAAATGTTCCGCCTTCAAAGCCATTCAGTAATTCAACCTTAGCAATATAAAACGTATCGGTCTTTTCGTATCTAACTTCATTACCGATCACGGAAGGATCAAATTCAACCACCTCATATGTAATAGATTCCGTTTCATAAATTTCACGAATTACAGCCTTACCCGCTTTTTGTGGTAAATCTCCAGAAAGTGAGGTATATGTTTCATCTCCATTTGGATCAAAATTAGGAAGTTCTACACTAGACTCTTCGGCAAAGATTGTATCCCCAGCATTAAATTGAGCACTAATATCATCTGCATGATAAACCAATCTAGAATACATTTTCAATTTAAACTGACCTGATTTCACCTTAATAGGATCGTACACCTTTACTCGAATTGGAGCTCCTTCTCCACTATATTCTGGGTGTTCCATAAAAGAGTTCTGCAAAATTTCTTTTTCTGAATTGGTAGTTAACCTAAGGTCTGTTCCTCCATTACCTACTCCCTGAAGTTTTGTAATATCCAATCCAGATCCATAGGATGAATTAAGAATCATACCTCCATTTCTTGATTCTACTTTGTGCGGCATTGCTGTGTACGTTTTTATATTTTTACGCCCTTGTAGATACTGTTGTCCATCTGAGTTAAAAACATCATTGATAGGGTCAGTATTATGTGCATATGCTACTACCATGTAGTAATACTTGTCAAAATTCACCAAATCTTCCGAAGAAAAAGCATCCTGAGTAATATGCAGTGTGTGAATAATTCCAGCATCATCTCCTTTGATCATCAACTCAGGTATAAATGATTCCAATTCTGGATCAAGACTTGAATTAATCAACTTCGAAATCCCATCCGCTTCGTCACATTGAGAAATCAATCTTGCACGATCAGGGTTTTCAAGTTCCGATACAGAAACCGTAGGGTCAGCTAATTGATACACCAAATAACCCTGAAACCTGTAGAACGGATCTTCTGCATTTAGAGAAGTTAACTTTCTATCTATTTCTTCGTACGTTTCGGTATTATATTCTTCTGTACCTATTGTAAACTCATCTGGTATAAGTGTTAAAACAACTTCTTGATCTAGTTCCACAACCTCTACATCAGGCGCATTAGGACCATTTAAAATTTCAAAATCGCGATCGAATAAAGCTTGTGCAAGATCATCCGCTTGTTTAAGTCCATTTAACGAACCTGTAGCTCCTCCACTTCCTGATCTATACCATACAACTCCAATGGTAACCTCATTAACAGCGCCAGGCTCTAAAGTAAACGGACCAGCACTTTGTAAGAAACGTCGATCGGCTGGATCATTACCTGCAGAATTTTCATCCCAATAAACATTATCACCTCCTGTTACAGGGTTAGCACAGTTACCATCAAATCCCCAACCAATATCAAGGTCAGTATCAAATGGAAACATATAATTTGCTGCTGGAGCACTCTGATCAAAACCATTCTTCCCATCGTAAGTAATGGTCTTTCCATCTCTCCAGATATTTCTTAAGTAATTATAAAAATCTTGTTTCCTATTTGGGTTACCATTAGTAAGGGATGAACTATTGTTGTAATACATAAATTTAGACATTACAATAGTTTCGCCTTCCTCATCTACTATACAATCATGATCATTGTCAATTCCGTCATTCGCATCGGCTAATGGGCCTTTAAAGAAGTCTATCCCAATTGCTGGAGGGTTGGCACCGTAGCCTCGAAATCCTTCGTCCACAGGCTTCCCATTGTAACATATTCCCAATCCTCTACCTACATCACAACCAACATAGTCATCATCAAAATTACCTAGATCTGCATCTACCCATTGCCCGATGTAAGTATCTTTAAGAATATTACTTCCTTTATTCTTAATCACATTCTTATAAAATGTAGCGTCGTTTATAGAATTGTCAGTAGCAAAAGCAAATGCCATAGTGGAAATTTCAAGGCCAATAGCATCCGAAACGGTACCATCTCCTAAGTTTTTATCTCCTCCTACATCATTCATGATCCACCATATAGCTTGATCTCCCAAAATGTCTGGGTAATCTCCATCTAAAGGTTCATATACACCATCACCATTATCCACAAATGGTGCTAACACTTTATTCATGGTGGAAATCCCTTCCTGAATTAAGTATCTATTACCTTTTCCTGGCCACATTCTAATTTCCTCAGGAATATCCTGCTCAGATTCAATACTTCCTGCTTCTATATCGATAATGAATTTATCTATCGTTTCCTTATAAACTGTAAAATGTCTGTCCCATTCCAAACATTCTTCGGCTGAAATGTCAAGTGCCGTCTCATCCACAATTGGTCCTGGAAAATATGCCTGGCTCCCACCTCGATAGGTTTCAGCAGTTACCAACACATTTCCTTGAGGATCTACACCTCCTATCCATATAGCTCCAGCAAAAAGTGAATGCTTCTTAACTTGATTTGGATCATCGACTTTAGGCACCTCGTAACGTGCGTTACCTGTACCGCCTTGATCCCACCACATATCTCCTCCATTCAATAATAACGCTCTTACGTTATTAATGTCAAGCTCAGCTCTACTTGAACCTAATAAACAATTGGTGGGTGTTTTGTTGTTAGTAGCGTTGTTGTTGGTAATTTCAGTGGAGTTTGAATTACCTCGGGTTGGATCATTTACGTTTTCTCTTCCAAACCCTATCTGAACAATCAGAATAAATATCAATAAATTAACCGTTCTTAATCCATTTGATTTGTGCATTTTCTTAGTTATGTAATTCGCTCATTTTTAAATTAATATTGAATAATAAATAGCTGCTACATAATTAAGACATACTAAAAAAGAAAAGGGTTGCCCTTTGTTAAAATAACGTTAGTACGGGAAGGACGAAAATAAATCTGGAATAAACACAAAACCCCTAAACCAGAGGCTTAGGGGTCTTAAAAATCTTGTAGAAAGTGCTTCTTAGAAATTTACTTCTTTACGAATTTTCTCTGCAACCATACTCAGTGTTTCTTGAGAAGGCTGCATCTTTGGTTTAGAAAAGTTGATATCATCCATGGTATTCAAAGGAATTAAATGGATATGTGCATGCGGTACTTCAACTCCAATAACGGTCGTTCCAATTCTTAGACACGGTATTGCTTTTTCCACTGCCAATCCAACTTTCTTAGCAAATAGATTTAACTCAACGTATGTCTCATCATCTAAATCAAAAATATAATCTACTTCCTTCTTGGGAATTACTAATGTATGCCCTGTTGTTAACGGATTAATATCTAAAAATGCTAAACACGTATCAGATTCAGCAATTTTGTGACAAGGAATTTCCCCGTTTATAATCTTTGTGAAAATTGACGCCATAACTTAATAACTACTTTGAAATAGAAATAACTTCAAACTCAATTTTTCCTGCTGGAATTTCAATTTCAGCCAACTCACCTTCCTTTTTCCCCATAAGGCCTTTACCTATTGGAGAACTTGCAGAAATTCTTCCTGATTGTAGATCAGATTCTTCTTCTGGAACAATAGCGTACTTAAATTCCATCCCGCTCTTTACGTTCTTTATAACAACGTTAGAAAGAAGTTTTATTTCGGTGTGTTCCTCATCAGAATCTTCAATAATCTTCACATTAGCAATCTTAGTTTCTAGTTTAGAAATTTTCAACTCCATGTGACCTTGCGCATCTTTCGCAGCGTCATATTCAGCATTTTCACTCAAATCTCCCTTATCACGGGCCTCAGCTATGGCTTTGGCAATTTCTCTTCTTCCTCTTGTTTTAAGGTCTTCAAGCTCTTCCTTCAAGTTCTGATATCCTTCCTTCGTCAAATATACAGGTGTTCCCATTTCTCTAATCTTTTAATCTTAATTACTACAATACATATAAACAGAAAAGAACGGACACTAATGCCCGTTCTTTTATATTATAAATTTTATACTAGCTTACAACTGGAACGTCACGCTTATTCCATGAGTACCAGAAAAACTGTTGGTACCTCTGAACGCATAGTCAATTCCGATTGTGCTGTTTTTAGCTTTTTTGTCATCGTCGTCTTGCAATCCTTTACTCAACAACGCTTTTACACCAATACCAGCTGTTAGACCATTATTGATATCTGTTTTTTGCTCTTCAGTTCCAAACATTCCGCTGTAGTAGTTGTAACCTAATCTAGCGAAGAACTTGTTTTGGAAAGCATACTGAGCACCAAACTGAAGTTGATCGTTTGTAAATGAGTTAGAGTTAAAATTACCTCCTAAAGTAAACATAGCAATTGGAGATGAAATCACATCGTAACTTACTGCCAGATTCAACATAACAGGTAGTTCAAATGCTTCTGAACGAGCTTTCAAAGAAAGGTCATAATCGGAACCACCTGAAATTGTACCTCTATAAGTAAGACCATCTCCTGCAAACTGTAGTTTACTTCCTACATTTCTAAGAGATACTCCAAACTTAAAGGCATCTTTTTTACCACCTTTGTACTGAACTCCAGCGTCAATTGCAATACCTGAAGCAGAAACATTCGCCACAGACTCATTTACAATTCTTACTAAAATCCCTCCATTTACGTGTGGAGAAAATTGCTTAGAGTAAGCAATACCTAGGTTAAAAAACTGAGGTTTAAAAGTTACCCCTGTTCCTTCTGGTAAATCAACACTAGTCTGAACAAAGTCTCCAAAGTTCATTGACATTAGACTAATACCTAATGCACTACTGTCTCCTACTTGTTGAGTATAACCCAATGCGAAACTAGAAATTCCTGATCCTGAATTCCAGTTAGTGTTAGCAAAAGCTAACTCCATTCCTTTAGTTTCAGCAATACCACCTACGTTAAGGCGCATTGCTTCCGCACCTCTAACACCAGCGATACTTCCTCCTAACCATCCAGCACTTCTAACCCAAGGGTTAAGCTGAAGTTCAGTTGCACCTGCCTGACCTCTTTTTTCAGAAGCTGTTTCTCCTTGTCCAAACGTAAAGACTGAAACTAACAATGCGGCTGCGAATAAATTTAATTTAATATTCATTTTTAAATCTTTTAATTCTCGTTAATACTAATCTAGCGATTGCGTTTTAGAAAGTATCCAAATCAAATGGTCTAAGTACTCCAAACCATTTTACCACTTTTTCTGCTCCTAAATCAGGAGCTTCGATGTGTACAAAGTACACTCCCCCTGCAATTGGAATACCATTTTGATTTCTCAAATTCCAATCGATAAATGGTGCGTCACTCGATTTATTAAATACACGAACTAAAGTTCCATTCGCGTTAAATATTTTCAACTTACAGTTTTGAGGTAAGTTGGTAATCTTAACCACATTACTTAACTGATCAGTTTCGTACTGAGAGTATGCATAATATGGGTTTGGTACCATCCTAACTTGTGCTAAAGCACTATCTGCGATAGATAAATTGCCAACCTCAGGAAGTACTCCATCGGTACTAAATTCATACTCTGGAGTTTCACCTTTAGCTTGTCCTCTGTACTCCTTGTTTACTCTTAAACGGATACGAGTAAGATCTTCCGCCATAAATCCAGAAGTAGCTTTCACTTTCATGTTACCAGTCCATGTAATATCCTTAAAGATATTTTGAACCAGACTATCCTTCATAGTATTTGGTAAGTAACCCGCTCCAGTTATATCGTCATATTTCTGCGCGTAAGTTGCACCTGCATCATACACACTGTTTGTAACATAAATATAACTTCTTGAACCGTATTCTTCTTTTGTAGGGTTCCACTCAAGATTATCACCGTTTATTGTATCTAGGTTAGACTCCGTGAAGAACATATTCAATCTTACACCTCTATCCAAATCAATAGCGTATCCTGGGAACATACCTTTTCCATTACCAGTTTCACTCTTTAACAATGAATAGTGATTACTTTGACCTTGTTGCTCATATTGAAGCACTACGCACTCTGACCACTTAGACTCATCGGTAGTAATAACTACATCGATGTTTGGTAGATCATAGATTTTATTTTCAGTTGCCCCGCTAATATAACCTGCTCCATATGGCTTAGATGTTAATGGTCTAACCAATGCATAAGGTGCCCATGATCCATTAAGTACAGTTCTGTAGATACCAACTGGATCAATATCATTCAAACTTGGATCCTCTCCTCCTGAAGGAAATTCTAGCCATCTTGGAACACCATCACCGTCATATACAGGATCGTCTAACCAATCAGATCCACCTCCGTTCTCACCGTACACAATCTCAGCGTTCATGAAACCGTTATCTGTATTTTCTAATACTCTGTATAACGGATCTCTTACCGAACTCATTTCGATAGCAATACCATATTCAGGTAAAATTTGCTCATTGAATTCAGATACTCTTTTCTTACCTCGAGTAATACTGTCGTTACTTAGATTTGTTAATTCCCAGTAATCATTGATATTAAATTCAAATGCGGTACCAACAACAGAAGGATTATCCTTGTTGAAAAATTGGTATGGAAGATCGTCATATCTCACGAATTCTGCACTTCTGTTACCTCCATCATCAACAGTGTTAGAAGGTTGGATACGCTTATAGTCATAAATAAATGTACCTCCTTCAAAACCATTCAATAACTCAATTTTAGCTACGGTAAATGTATTAGTAGTATCATATCTTACTTCATTACCAATTGCATTAACATCAAATTCAACTACTTCATAAGTTATGTCTACATTATCATAAATCTCACGAATTACTGCTTTACCACCAACCTGTGGTAAATCACCAGGCTGAGAAACAAAAGTGGAATCGCCATCAGGGTCAAAGTTTGGTAAAATAAGGCTATCCTCATTTGCATAAATTGTATCTCCAACTTGGAATTGCGCACTGATACTATCAGCGTGGTATACAAGCCTAGAGTATAACTTCATGCTGAAGTTACCAGATTTAACATTGATAGGATCATAAACCTTAACTCTTACAGGAGCTCCAGCACCATCGTAAGTTGGTGCAATTGTAGTATAATTATCAACAATATCTTGCTCAGATGCAGCAGTTAATCTTAAATCATTTCCTCCTGTACCAACACCTTTAACCTTAGTGATCTCCAATCCAGAACCATATGTAGAATTAAGAATTGTACCTCCATTTCTTGACTCTACTTTGTGAGGCATTGCAGTGTAAATCTTAATATTCTTTCTACCCTGTAGATACTGTTGACCGTCAGAGTTGAAAACGTCATTCGCTGGATCCAAGTTGTAACCGTAAGCTATTACCATGTAATAGTACTTCCCAAAGTTTACTAAATCCTCCGAAGTAAATGCATCCTGTGTAATATGCATTGTGTGGAATACACCTGCATCATCACCTTTAATCATCAACTTAGGAATGTAAGCTTCTAACTCTGGATCAAGGCTAGTATTTACTAATTTAGAAATACCATCAGCCTCATCACATTGAGCTAATAAACGAGCACGATCTGGGTTATCAATTTCTGCAACAGAAACAGTAGGGTCTGCCAATTGGTATACTAAATAACCTTGGAATCTATAAATCGGATCTACAGCACCAAGCGACGCTAATTTCTTATCCACTTCTTGATACGTCTCAGTAGTAAAAGACTCTCCATTAATTGTGAAACTATCAGCTACCATTGTAAGTACAATCTCCTGATCCAATTCAACAACTTCAACATCTGGTGCGTTAGGACCATTCAAGATTTCAAAATCACGATCAAATAACGCTTGTGCCAAATCATCAGCTTGCTTAAGACCATTCAATGAACCTGTAGCTCCACCACTACCTGAGCGGTACCATACTACTCCAATCGTCACTTCATTTACTGCACCTGGCTCCAATGTAAATGGACCAGCACTTTGCAAGAATCTTCTATCCGCAGGATCATTACCAGCAGAGTTTTCATCCCAGTATATGTTTTCACCACCAGTAGAAGGTGCTGAACAGTTTCCATCAAATCCCCAACCAATTTCAAGGTCAGTATCAAATGGGAACATATAGTTAGCTGGTGAAGCAGCCTGATCAAGACCATTACTTCCATCGTAAGTAATCGTCTTACCGTCTCTCCAAATATTTCTTAAGTAGTTGTAGAAATCTTGTTTTCTACTAGGGTTACCATTTGTAAGATCAGATGTGTTATTGTAGTACATGAATTTAGACATAACAATAGTCTCGTCCGCTTCATCTACTTCACAATCGTGATCGTTATCGATTCCGTCATTATTATCAGCTTTAGGTCCTTTAAAGAAATCAACCCCAACAGCAGGAGGGTTAACTCCATAACCACGGAAACCTTCATCTACAGGTTTACCGTTATAGCAAATACCTAAACCTCTTCCTACATCACAACCTACATAATCATCATCAAAGTTTCCTAGATCGGCATCAACCCATTGACCTAGGTAAGTGTTTTCAAGAATGTTACCACCTTTGTTACTTACGATGTTCTTGTAGAATGTTGCATTGTTAATAGAGTTGTCCGTAGAAAATGCAAATGCCATTGTAGAAATTTCTAAACCAATTGCATCCGCAACAGTACCATCTCCAAGGTTCTTATCTCCACCAACATCATTCATGATCCACCAAATTGCTTGATCACCTAAGATATCTGGGTAATCACCGTCAATTGGGTTATACTCTCCATCTGCATTTTGATCAATGAAAGGAGCAAGGTTTTTGTCCACAGTAGTAATACCGTCTAACAATAACGCTTTATTACCTCTTCCTGGCCATAATCTAATTTCATCTGGAATATCTTCTTCAGATTCAATATTTCCTGCGTCAGAATCAACAACGAATTTATCAATTACGTCTTTGTCTACTTTGAAGTGTCTATCCCACTCCAGACATTCATCTGCACTAATATCCAAAGTAGTTTCATCTACTATTGGACCTGGAAAATACGCTTGGCTACCACCTTGACGATAAGTCTCCGCTGTTACCAAAACATTACCTGCAGGATCGACTCCTCCAATCCAGATTGCACCTGCAAAAAGAGAGTGCTTTTTAACCTGATTTGGATCATCTACTTTAGGTACTTCATAACGTGCGTTACTCGTACCACCTTGATCCCACCACATATCTCCTGCGTTAAGCATTAATGCTCGAACATTGTTAATGTCCAATTCAATTTTACTTGTTCCTAACAAACAGTTTGTAGGAGTTTTGTTACCTGCGTTACCGGTATTATTACCTGTAATTTCAGTAGTTCCTCCATTGTTTGTTGATTGGTTCACATTTTCTCTTGCGAAACCAAAGTGGAACACGATCAATGCTACAACTAAATTAACCGTTCTTAATCGTTGTGATCTATTCATGATATTATACTGTTTCTAATACTTTAAATTTTGTTTGCCTATCCCTTCAACTTAGAAGCTATAGCTTAATCCTACTCTTGCTCTTCTTGGCAAACTAATAAACGAAGGATTGTTTAATGCCACATTGTACATATCTATTTGAGATATAGACAAATCTGGAACTGTTACTAAATAACCATCGTCATCTGGCTCTCCAGTGTTATTATAAACTCCAAGTACGTTCTTGTTGTTAAACACGTTCTGTACATATAGGTACACATTTACATACTTAGCATTTTTACCTTCTACACCATTGTCCTTATCAGCCTTAACTGCTTTACGGATTCTGATATCTTTATCTACACGAGCTGTTGCACGGAAGTTCCAAGGTAAACGAGAACCATTTGGACTACCATCTAATTTGCTCTGACCAGCAGCTCCTAATAATACTTCAGATTGTCTTGATGCATTCTTAGAGTAAGGAGTTCCTGAACCAGCAACAACAGTGAAGTTAACACCTAAGTTACTGTACCACGCAAGTTTGTTACTTTTTGGAGCAGAACCTTCTGTTCCTGAATCATCTCCTTCCATCGCTTTAACTTTCTTAGAAACTTCTTGGAAACGATAATCAAGGTTTGCCTTAATAGCATGACGTTGATCAAAGTTCAATGGGAAAGGAATCTTTAAGTTATCGAAACCTGCACTAATAAGTGCTCCAGCTGTTCCAGTACCAGATCCAGTACCTTCCGCAAACATTACTGTATAACTAATATTACCTCTAAAGTTTTTCTTTCTTCTTAGGTCGTATCCAATAGTTAAACCTTTAGAAGTACCAAAATCAAGGTTATCAAACGTAGTATAACTTGCTGGGTAAGCATAGTTAACTCTAGTAAATGCAACCTGATCTCTAAACTCATTGTAGAATGCTTCTAATGTCAATGCAGAGTAATCAGTGATTTTTTGTTGGAAACCTAACTGGTAGTTAATTTTTCTAACAGGTCTTAGGTTTGCATTACTGATCGACCCTCTTTGACTCAAGTAGAAGTAATCACTTGGAGTAATAATATTTCCTGAAGGACGCTGAGTTAATACATCGTAGTGAGCATAGAAACCAGCTTCATTAGAAATTGGGAACGAGAATGCTAAACGAGGCATTACATTAAGTTGAGGTCTGTAATCTTCAAAAGCATCAAGCGTTAACTTGTTATTCTTAAAAAGTGCTTCCTCTGTATTACTCTGGTTTCCAACGAAATCAAACCATGGATTAAAGATACTGTTTGACCCTCCCGCAAAGAAAGTTGGGTTACGTACCTCATTTCCAGATGCGTCATACCAAGTATCACCATCTCTAAATCCAAGTACTTCGTACTCATTTTGATTATTGTTAAAATCTTCAGCAGACTTATCAACATAAATAGCCCAATCATCTTCAACAATACCTGGAGTTACAAAAGTCTCTCCATCAGCATTGCTAAATCCAGCCATGTTTGTTTCTCCTACTAAAGCTAAATCAACGGTTGAGTACTTATCTTTCAATACTCTTTGGTTTGCATCGTAACGATCTAAACGAACACCGAAACGAATAATAAGATCTTCGATTTCAAATTTATCTTCTACGAAGAATGCAGTATAAATTGGGTTAAATGATCCTTGTGGACGATTTGCAAGATCTGTAAAGAAATCTTCGAACTGAATATCCGAGTTACGGATACGGTTACCTGCTTTATCGTAACCTCTATAACTTACAGCTCCTCCACCGAAATCCCAAAGGGTGTTAGCGTCGAAGTCTCCAATTTGTAAGTCATCTGGATTTAACTCATCTAAATCGATGTAGTAATTTTCTGCATATCCCATTCTTTCTCTTAACCCTTTATCGAAAGCAGTTTGTCTTTCTGCGTTAATAGAGTAATCATAATCGTAGTAAGTACGACCTGGGCTATATTGCTTATCTTCATTAATAAAGTTTGTAAGATCGTAGTTAATCTTACCATCATTGTTTTGGAATTGTTGGTTAACAGCATCTCTTGCAATACCCCAAATTCCTAAAACATCAACAGAATACTGTCTGAAATCACGTTGCTCATACTCAAATCCAAGCATGATCGAATGTTTCTTATTAATTTCTGCTTGTGCTCTAGCTGTCAATCTGATCTGAGAGTTATCATTAATAGAGTAACCTCCATAAGCACGTCCAGCACCATACCATAAACTGTTTACAAGTGGAGCTCTACCTCCATTAAAGTATCCTAAGTTACTAAGCACAGTCCCCGTAGTTAAATCAGCGGCACCTACTTCATCTTGTAATTGGTAATATTGATCAAATACATTTGATGCTAAATCGTTATAGGAACTTCTTGTGTATTGCAACGGAGAAACTCCCGAAATACCATTTTGAAGATAAACTCCACTTTGAGCATCAGAAGTTGATACTGTATGAAGGATATCAAAAATAGTGGTGTCTTCAAGTACATTCGCCATATACAATTGAGAAGAACCATCTCCTAAATCAACATAATAAACACCAGTTTCATCTGGATCCCAATCACTAGTAACTCCATCAAGTGGCATTGCTAACGCTTGAGTATAATCAGCCGTAGTACTTACGAATGCTCCTTCGTAGTTATCTTTATCAGATCCCCAATCAGTATCGAAGTGACCTACATGTCCATATCTAAAAAAGTTTGCACCATGGTTTTCATCTCCAACCGTAGTCAAACTTTTCGAGTAATCTACCTGTACTTGATAGAATGCGTTTGTAATTGCAGAACTAGTACTGTCGCTGCTCTTACCGTTATCTAATGTTTGTTGTAACCTTGCGTACATATTGTAACTAGTGTTACGATATAGTGGGTTACTGTTATAGTTAAGTAAGCTATATCTAAAGATATATCCACCTTCACCTAAACCTGTATAACCTTTTCTTCTGTTAGTAGAGTATGAACCACCTACACTAATTACTGTGTTTTCAGAAGGTTGGAAATCAAGGGAACCGTTAAGTGAGATGTTTCTTGAGTTAACATTAGGTCTTACTTTAACCGTATAAAAATCATCTGCTGTTAAATTTTCTGCTCTAAACCCATAACCAGAAGAGTTTCTTTGAAGCGGGCTTTCAAACAAATCCTGTAATACATCATCTTGAACTTGAGTAATTCCGATTGGAGAAGGACGTGGATCACGCGCTCCATTAAACTGACCAGCAAGGAAATAACCAAGCTTGGTATCTTTCATCACGTTTCCATCAGCATCTTTAATTGCTTCTCCTTTTTCATTAAGAGCTGGAGCTGTAATAATCGGACCAGAAAGGTTAAAACCTAAAATATCAGTATTCCACTGATCGAAAGGTCTACCTGTCTCATATTCAAAACCACCAAACAGCTTAGATGCAGCACCTTTAGTTGTCAAACTTACAACACCACCTACAACGTCTCCATACTGTGCTGGAATACCACCAGTCAATACATCGACACGCTCTAGAGAAGATGGAGGAAGGTTAATTGCTCCAATTACTTTTACACCATTCAAGAATGTAACCGTACCACTTGCACGAGCTCCTTTAATATTAGGAGTCTGACCATCATCAGCACTTACAGTACCTCCAACCTGAGTTACAACATCAGCTACATTACGAGTACCCATTTGAGTAATCTGCTCATTATCCATACCTCCAGTTGGACCGGTACGCTCAATAAGCGGCTTAACGAATGTTACAACCTCAATTTCTTCGATTTCTTCTGCAGTAGGTGCAACTTTAATGTTCAAAACCCGAGTTTCACCCGGAATTACATCTACCCCATTGATTTGTTTTGGAGCATATCCCACATACTGAACCTGTACATCGTACTTACCAGGTTTTAAACCAGCTTGGGAATAAACACCATCAAAATCGGTGGTCATCCCTTTTTTCTGAATACCGTTTTGGAATAACACAACGGTTGCAAATGGAATTGCTTCATTGGTTTTGGCATCTAAAACTTTCCCGCGAATCTTACCTGTTTGTTGTGCAAGACTTACGCCAGAAAAAAAGATTGCCAAAGCAATTACAGACACTAACTTTTTCATACTCTAACTAATAATTTTCTTTTCGTTCAATCCGTCACTGTGTATAGACCAGTACAAAACATAAAAGGTTGCCTAAGTCCTAAAAAATTTAATTACATTATTACACAGTTCGTAATCAAGTCCTAAAAGTAGGAATATTGTACAAACTGTAATAAAAAAAGATTAATTTTTTGTTAACCAAAGTCGGACTTTACTAGCCAAAACTTCACTCAACTTTCGATAGGATTCGACGGACCAACCCGCCACATGCGGTGTAACTATCACATTATCAAGCGCATTGAGCCGATGCAATATTTTCTTTTCTTGATCGTTATATAGTGTTAGACTCTCGTTTTCTAGCACATCAAGTCCTGCACCAACCACCTTTTTTTCATCTAAGGATTGGAGCAAATATTGGAGTCTAACAATCTTACCCCGAGAGGTATTTATGAATATTAAAGGTTTAGAAAATTTTTCAAAAAAACCTTCATCAACCATAAAATGAGTTTCCTCAGTCAATGGAATATGCAATGATAAGATATCCGCATCATTGTATAATTGTTCCATAGACGCATATTGAGCATTTTTATCTGGAAATTCATCTAGATACTTGTCATACGCCAGCACCTTACACCCAAAAGAAGATAACCTTTTAGCAAGTGCTTGTCCCATATTACCATAACCTATTATTCCAACGGTTTGCTCCCCTAATTCAATTCCTCTATTACCCTCTCTATCCCATATAAAGTCCTTAATTTCGGAATTAGACTTATTAATTTTATGTAACAACCCTAAAATTAGTCCGATGGAATGTTCGGCCACAGCGTCTCTATTACCTTCGTTGGCTGCTAAAATTTCAACTTGATATTTTTTTGCTGTTTCTTGATTGATATTATCAATCCCAGCTCCGCATCTTCCAATTAATTTAAGGCGGGTAGCTTTACTAAAAAGAGACTCATCTACTCGCATTTTACTGCGCAAAATCAAAACATCGTATTCCCCGATTATTTCTAAGACCTCTTTAGGTGATATATTTGGTCTATAGTCAAATATCAAATTCACATCTGACAAATCTGAAATAAATATTTCATGCAAATCATCTATAATTAGACCTTTCATATAAATCTATTATAAGCGTGGTAAAACCTTACAACATGTATAGCTGGCGGGCAATTAAAAAATATACCCCAATACCTAATAGGTCAATACTGGTGGTAATAAATGGACCTGAGGCTAAAGCTGGGTTGATCCCTAACTTATCAAGTGTAAGAGGAGTAATTGTTCCTAAAAATGAGGCCAGAAGCACTACAAAGAATAGCGCGATGGAAACTACGTAACACAATTTAATTTCATTACCAATGAGTAAGTTGCCTCCGAATACCAAACCTCCTATAATAATTCCATTTACTAATGCTACTAATAACCCTCGCAGCAACCTGGACATAGAACCATCCGCAACATTACTTTTAGAAGCCAAACTTTGAACTACCAAAGTTGAAGATTGAATACCTACGTTCCCCCCAGTTGCCATAATCAACGGTATAAAAGAGGCCATCGCTGGTATGGCAATCAAATCTTCTTCAAAAAAGGTTATTAAATATGCTCCTAACAACCCGCCTAAAATCCCAATAAACAACCAAGGCAACCTCGCTTTAGTCAATTTAAACACGGAACTATCTTCTTCAATATCACTGGAAATACCAGACATTAACTGCTGATCAATTTCAGCCTGTTCTGTAATAACGTCCACTATATCATCTATAGTAATCCTTCCCTGTAGCCTACCGTACACGTCTACTACTGGAATTACTTCAAGATCGTATTTCTGCATCATATCTGCAACTTCCTCTTCATCCATATACGTTTGAACAGAAAAGATCTTATCCCAATAAATATCACCAATTACGGTTTCGTCTTCTGCTAATAACAATCTTCGCAAAGAAACTCTTCCAACCAAAATATTCTCATCATCTACAACATAGACGGTAAAAAGTTTCCTCAAATTTTCGGCATTCTTGCGGATCTGATCTTTACATTCCCTAACTGTTCGGTTAATATTAATCTTAACCAACTCCTTGGCCATCAATCCACCCGCTGTATCTTCTTCATAGTACAGCAGCTCCTTAATATTCTTTGCCTTTTCTTTTTCCTTCTGGTAAAGAAAATTAATCACCTCTTCACGCATCTGAATCTTGAGCTCCTGCAAAATATCAGCTGCATCATCAGAATCCATAAATACCATATAAGAAGCAAGCTCCTCAGAACTAAAAACTTTTACAAAATCCTGATATTGTTCATCGAGATTTGAAATGATACGAGCACCAATTTTAGTGTCGAGAAGTTCAAAAACGTATTTAGAATCTTCGGTATTGAGATTTTCAAGCACTGAGGAGATATCCGCTACGTGTAGCCCTTCAGTCATAGATTTGATAAGCTCATCATTGCGGTTTTCCAACGCATTATGAAACTGATCTAAGTACTCTCTTGAAATCTCAAACTGCATCCTTTTCTATTAGACTAGTAAGTGTAATAAATTCCTCTACGGACAATTGTTCTGCTCTCTTATTAAAAACCTCTTGGGCCCTCAAAGAGTCCGACAAATTTAGACTTTTTAACGCATTTCTCAAGGTTTTTCTTCTCGTTTGAAAAGCTCTTTTAACCACGCTAAAAAACAAAGCCTCGTCGCATGGTAAATTCTTCCGACTGTTTCGTTTTAATCTTATTACCGCTGACCAAACTTTTGGAGGGGGATTAAAAACTTTCGGGCTAACTTCAAATAAATATTCTGCATCATAAAAAGCTTGAATCAAGACGCTTAGAATACCATAAATTTTTGACCCTTCTTTAGAGCAGATTCTTTCTGCCACTTCTTTCTGAATCATTCCAACACAAACTGGAATTTTGTCTCGATGCTCTAAAACTCGAAAGTAAATCTGACTAGATATATTGTAAGGAAAATTACCAATAATAGCACTTTGCTCCTTCAAGATATTAGACAAATCTGCTTTTAGAAAATCCATCAGATATACCCTATTAGCAAGTTCAGGGTAATGCTCATCCAAATACAATTTAGATTCGCCATCAACTTCAAAAGCCACCAGCTTTTCTTTATGCTTCTCAAGCAAATATTTTGTAAGAACACCAGTCCCTGGACCTATTTCGACTACCGAATCATACTCTGTATCAATTATCAAGGCATTTGCAATTTTAGCAGCGATATTTTCATCACGCAAAAAGTGCTGTCCAAGATGTTTTTTTGGTCTCACAGAATTCATAGTTCAAGATTACCATTTAAAGTTTATATTTGCAGGTAATTGAATAAAAAATTCAAGGAATATTAATTAAAATCTTAAAATGATTCACAAACACAATCTTCCAAATATAAAAAGTGGTACCAACGTAGATGATAACAAATCTGTGGTAATACTACTTGATTCTACAGGAGCAACGGAGTCTTTAACTTCGTATTTAACCGATGAAGAATGCAAATTTGTCGGCGGATTAACTAAAGAGCAATTCCCTGTTTCATTCAATAAATTAGGTACGCAAACTATTGTATGCTTAATTCCGAGTGAAGCTGAGAATTATAAACAAACTGAAAAGCTCCGAGTAGCAGGTTACCAAGCCTTTAAAATTATATCAGCAGCTAAACTAGACAAGGTTCAAATTCTTGCCAACAAGGGTGCTGAAATCTCAGTTGCAGAAGGTTTAGCCTTATCTGCATATGATTTCGCTGGTTATAAAACCAAAGATAAGGAAGATAAAAACTTTGAAATAACAGTAGTTAATTCAGACTCCGATAAGGTTTCAGAAATACAAAATACTACAGAGGCCGTATTTTTTGCTCGAGACATTGTAAATGAACCACAATCATACTTAACGGCACCAAAGTTAAGTGAGGAGTTAGAAGACCAATGTAAACAATGTGGAATAGAATTCACTAGATTTGACAAGGACAAAATTGTAGAGTTAAAAATGGGTGGTTTACTTGGGGTAAATCGTGGAAGTTTGGTTCCTCCTACATTTAACATACTAGAGTACAAACCCGCTAACGCTAAAAACAAGCAACCACTTGTTTTGGTTGGTAAAGGAGTAGTTTATGATACTGGGGGACTAAGTTTGAAACCCACCCCTAACTCGATGGATATTATGAAATGTGACATGGGAGGTTCAGCTACTGTATCGGGAGCAATTTTTGCTATCGCAAAAAACAAACTTCCTTATCATGTAATTACGCTGATCCCAGCAACTGATAATAGACCTGGAGGAGATGCTTATGCACCAGGGGATGTGCTTACGATGTACAACGGTTCAACCGTTGAAGTATGGAACACGGATGCAGAAGGAAGGCTTATTATGGCTGATGCATTAGCATATGCTCAGCAATACAAACCTGAACTTGTAATCGACGCTGCCACCCTTACTGGAGCTGCGATGAGAGCAATCGGAAAAGAAGCAATCGTAATGATGTCTACAGCGTCCGAAGAGGTTACTGGAGAATTATTGTCTGCGGGAAGAAACACTTATGAAAGATTAGTAGAATTTCCTCTTTGGGAAGAATACATGGACAGTCTAAAGTCGGACATTGCTGACATTCGTAATCTTGGAGGAGCTAATGCAGGAGCTATCACAGCTGGTAAATTCCTCGAAACATTTACCGATTACCCTTGGATTCACATGGACATTGCTGCCCCTGCCTTTTTATCAGCAGAAGATAAATACAGAAGTAAAAATGCTACAGGAGTTGGAGTAAGATTAATTTATGACTTTGTAAAAAACCGTTGTAATGGGTAAGGATAAACCTTTAATAGGAATAACTATCGGCGATACCAATGGTATTGGCCCAGAGATAATCATCAAGGCAGTTCATGACAAGTACATAAATGCTAAGTGTACTCCAATAATTTATGCCTCCTCAGCGTTGATTTCGAAATATGCAAAAATGATGGATTTAGATCAATTCCATTTTTCTAAAATCGAGAGTGTAGATCAAGCTAAATATGGAAAAATAAATGTCGTTACTGTTTGGAAAAACGAATTGAACATTGACCCTGGCACTCCTACACGAGAATCTGGAGAAGCTGCTTTTAAATCAATTGAAGCGGCTGTAATGGATTTAAAGGAAGGGAAATTAGAAGCGGTTGTAACAGCACCAATTGACAAGAAAAATATTCAATCTGAGGACTTCAAATTCCCAGGTCATACGGAATATCTTTTTAAGCAATTTAACGCCAAAGAAGGCCTAATGATCCTTCACGGCGATCAACTTACGGTTGCTTCTGTTACTGGACACATTGCTATTAGTGATGTAGCCAAACATATTACACGAGAAAAGATTGTAAAATCCGCTAAATCTTTGGCAAAATCGCTAAAAAAGGATTTTGGAATTGAAAAGCCAAAGGTGGCCATACTTGGATTGAATCCTCATGCTAGTGATAATGGGATGTTCGGTCATGAAGAAAATGACATTATTGGTCCAGCAGTTCAAGTTTTACAAGAGTCAAACATTTTAGCGTTTGGCCCCTACCCTCCCGACGGATTTTTTGGGACAGGACAATTTGAAAAATTTGACGGTGTTTTAGGAATGTATCATGATCAGGTTTTGATTCCATTTAAACTAATGGAATTCGAAACAGGTGTAAACTTCACCTCTGGACTTCAGGGTGTTCGCACCTCGCCAGACCATGGTACAGCGTTTGACATTGCGGGAAAAAATAAAGCTAGTGCACATTCGATCAGCTCCGCTATTAACCAAGCGATTAAGATTGCAGCAGAGAGAAAACTGCAGAGTAATTAAAAACATTTGCTTTTTTCTTACTTTTTAAAGTTTGATTAGCTAACTTTGCGCGTTGAAATTGATGCAGAGTGAAAAATCTGAATGGGTTTGATATACAGTTATTGCGCTTACGCAATGGAGAACACCGATTCGATTATAAAATCGATGACAGTTTTTTTGCATTATTTGAACAGGATTTAGTTCAAAATGGTGAAATAAATCTTCGAGTAGTATTGATCAAGGGAGATGCTCTTGTGAAACTCGTGTTTAATTTTGGAGGAAAAGTAATACTTACTTGCGACCGAAGTTTAGAAGAATTCGACTACGAAATCAATCTTGAAAAAGAGTTGTTTTTAAAGTTTGGAGAGACATATGAAGAATTGAATGATGAGTTATTACAACTCCCTACTAGTCAGCAGGAATTCAACATTGCTCAACACATATTCGAATTCATTTCTTTACAGATACCGTATAGAAAATTACACCCAAAATTCGACGAAGAAGAAGATTTCTTTTTCTCTACTCACGAAGATGAAATTGAGGAAGAAGAAGAGGAAAAAGACACCGATGAAGTAGATCCTAGATGGAAAGAATTATTGAAGTTAAAAGATAAAAAATAGGATATAATGGCACATCCAAAACGTAAAATATCGAAAACAAGAAGGGATAAAAGAAGAACGCATTTCAAAGCAACTACTCAGACAGTAGCAGAATGCGCTAACTGTGGAGCAACTGTACAGTACCACAGAGTATGCGGAGAATGTGGTAATTACAGAGGAAAGCAGGCGGTTGAAAAAGAAGTTGCGGTATAAGCTGTAGTCTATGAGACTATTACTTGACGCAATGGGGGGTGATTATGCACCCCTATCTACGGTTGAAGGAGCAATTCTTGCTCTCAATGAATTACCTGCGGACGTTCATTTGGACTTAGTTGGTGACGTAGATATTTTAACTGAAGCATTAACAAGCAAAGGAGCTGCGGACCGATTTCATATTTACCCTAGTAAGGGAATAATTGAAATGGGTGAGCATCCTGCAAAAGCTTTTTCACAGAAACCTACCTCCAGTATTGCGGTAGGTTTTGGTCTTCTTAAAGCTGGCAAGGTTCAGGGACTATGTAGTGCTGGTAATACTGGTGCGATGTTAGTTGGATCCATGTTCAGCGTAAAGGCGATTGAAGGTATCATTCGTCCAGGAATAGCTACGTTTATTCCTAATGAAAAAACTGGCAAATACACGCTTCTTTTAGATGCTGGAGCTAATGCAGATTGTAAACCAGATGTACTGGCACAATTTGCTGTTATCGGTTCGGTTTATGCCCAACATCTATTTTCCATTGACCAACCAAAAGTTGGCTTAATGAATTTAGGTGAAGAAGAGCAAAAAGGTACTCCTACCACACAAGCGACTCATCAGTTGCTTAAAATCAACGATAAAATCAATTTTATTGGCAATATTGAAGGACGGGATTGTTTCAATGGTAAATCTGACGTGATAGTTTGCGACGGTTTTACTGGTAACGTAATCCTTAAAATGGCTGAGTCATTCTTTGATATTACGAAAGCGAGAGGTATTAAAGATCCTTTCTTCGATTTATTTGATTATGAGAAAGTTGGTGGAAGCCCTATTTTAGGTATTAATGGAAATGTAATGATCGGGCATGGTTCCTCTTCACCAGAGGCAATCAAAAATATGGTATTAATGACCTACCGCCAAGTCAAAAACGATATACACACAAAAATCAAAGAAGCTATTGGGTAAGACAGAGATTGCTTATTGCATTTTTTGTAGATTTGAGCCAATTTCGAATTAACAATCACACAGGAAAAACCACAATTTATGTCAAAAATAAACGCGGCGATTACAGGAGTAGCAGGATATCTTCCACCAGATTTGCTAACTAACAGCGATTTGGAAAAAATGGTTGACACCACTAATGAGTGGATCATGACCAGAACGGGAATTGAAACTCGACACATTTTAAAAGGGGAAGACCAAGGAACTTCCGTAATGGGGATTGAAGCTGTTAAATCTTTACTGAAGAAAACTAACACTGACCCTAGTGAGGTTGATCTGTTAATTTGTGCTACTACTACCCCTGATATGCAGTTCCCTGCAACGGCTAATATTATTTCGAGTGCTTGTGAAATCAACAATGCATTTAGTTTTGATATTCAAGCGGCTTGCTCTGGGTTTCTTTACTCTTTAGTAACTGGTTCTCAATACATTGAGACCGGGAAGTATAAAAAAGTAATTGTAGTAGGTGGTGATAAAATGTCTTCTATCATCGATTACACTGATAGAACTACATGCATCATTTTTGGAGATGGTTGTGGAGCGGTAATGTTAGAACCAAATGAGGAAGGAATGGGTATCCAGGATCACATTCTTCAATCAGATGGTTCAGGAGAGAAACACTTACACCAAAAAGCTGGTGGAAGTAGAAGGCCTGCAAACGAACAAACTGTAGCAAACCGTGAGCACTATGTATACCAAGAAGGAGCACACGTGTTTAAGTTTGCGGTAAAAAACATGGCTGATGTATCTTATGAGATTATGGAAAAAAATAATCTTACAGCCGATGACGTAGCATACCTTGTTCCACATCAAGCTAATAAAAGAATTATTGATGCTACAGCTAACCGTATGGGAGTTAGTAGTGAAAAAGTAATGCTAAATATTCACCGTTACGGTAATACTACAAGTGGAACTATCCCTCTATGTTTATGGGATTATGAACCAAAGCTTAAGAAAGGTGATAATTTAATATTGGCTGCTTTTGGAGGTGGGTTTACCTGGGGAGCAGTATATATTAAATGGGCTTATGATCCTTCTTAATGGTAATTGAATCTATTTCCTTAATTGTAAATAAAACAGAAATTTAAACTTTAATCGATCTATTATGGCAACTACGGCTGATTTTAGAAATGGTTTGGTATTGGAATACAACCACGGTTTGTATCAAATTGTAGAGTTCCAACATGTAAAACCAGGTAAAGGTCCTGCATTCGTTCGTACAAAACTTAAGAACATCAGAACCGGAAAAGTAATTGATAATACATTTACTGCAGGTCACAAAATTGAAACTGCTCGTGTAGAAAACCGTAAACATCAGTTCCTTTACAAAGATGATATGGGATTCCACTTTATGGATTCTAATACATATGAGCAAATCATGCTGGAGGACAAAATGGTTGAAAACGCTGATTTAATGAAAGAAGGACAAGAGGTAGAGATTTTAGTTCACGCGGAAGAAGAATTACCTCTTACATGTAGTTTACCAGCATTCGTAGAATTGGAAATCGTATATAGCGAACCTGGTATTAAAGGCGATACTGCTACCAATGCTACCAAGCCTGCTGAATTAGAAACTGGAGCTAATATTCAGGTTCCACTTTTCATAGATCAAGGAGAAGTAATTAAAATTGACACAAGAACTCGTTCATACTCAGAAAGAGTTAAAAACTAAAAGTTCACTTTATAGTTCTTGTTCCTAAAAAAAATTTATAAGTTCACACTGTTAAAATATAGACATTATGAAACCTAAAGATATACAAGATTTAATCGATTTCATTTCGAAATCAGGACTTAACGAAGTTAATATTGAGACAAACGATTTCAAAATTGCCGTTAAAAGAGATACTGACAAAGAATACGTAAGTGCTCCTGTTGCCGCTGCCGCTACTATTGCAGCTGCTCCTGTTGCCGCTGCACCAGCTCCAGCACCTGCTTCTCCAGCTGCTGCACCCGCTGCTGCTGCTGAAGCTCCAAGTGCAGGAAACAGTGTAGAGATCAAATCTCCAATGATTGGAACTTTCTATCGTAAAGCAAACCCTGAATCTCCAAACTTTGTGAATGTAGGAGATACAGTTGAAGTAGGACAAGTGGTTTGTATTGTTGAAGCAATGAAACTATTCAACGAAATTGAAAGCGAAGTAAGTGGTAAAATCGTTAAGATTTTGGTTGATGACAACAGTCCTATTGAGTACGATCAACCATTATTCTTGGTAGAGCCTGCTTAATTAAAATTCTGATCCTCTATTTATATCCCTCAACTGTCACCAAGGTAGTTTAGGCTAAAGATTATAGATAGGTTTCGGCAATTATTCAAACTACTAAACAGGAATAATTATGTTCAAAAAAATTCTTATCGCCAATCGTGGCGAAATAGCACTTAGAATTATTCGTACCTGTAAAGAAATGGGTATTAAAACCGTAGCGGTTTATTCCACTGCGGATAAAGATAGCTTACATGTAAAATTTGCAGATGAAGCGGTCTGCCTTGGACCTCCTCCAAGTCATCAATCTTACCTTGACATGACCAGAATTATGGCTGCTGCAGAAATAACCAACGCAGACGCAATTCACCCTGGGTATGGATTTTTATCTGAAAACGCGGAATTTTCAAGAATCTGTGAAGAAAACAGCATTAAGTTTATCGGAGCTAGTGCAGATATGATTTCCAACATGGGAGACAAAGCTACGGCAAAAGCTACCATGAAAAAAGCTGGTGTACCTACGATCCCTGGTTCTGAGGGGTTGTTAAAAAATGCAGCTGAAGGAATGAAGCTTGCTAAAAAAATGAAGTACCCTGTAATGCTTAAGGCAACTGCTGGAGGTGGTGGTAAAGGGATGCGTATCATTCGTTCTGAAGAAGAATTTCAACCTGCTTGGGACTCCGCTACTCAGGAAGCTAAGGCAGCATTCGGTAATGATGGAATGTACCTAGAGAAGTTCCTTGAAAACCCAAGACACATTGAAATCCAGATTGTTGGAGATTGTACGGGTAAAGCTTGTCACCTTTCGGAAAGAGATTGCTCTATTCAAAGAAGACACCAAAAGCTACTGGAAGAAACTCCTTCTCCTATTATGACAACAAAACTTCGTAATAAAATGGGTAAAGCAGCTATTAAAGGTGCCGAAGCTATCAAATACGAAGGAGCTGGGACTGTTGAATTTCTAGTAGACAAACATGGTGATTTCTACTTCATGGAAATGAATACTCGTATTCAAGTAGAGCACCCAGTGACAGAGGAAGTTATTTCATATGATCTTATTAAAGAGCAAATTAAAGTTGCTGCTGGAATAAAAATATCTGGTA
>JAHDFW010000202.1 GCA_020627945.1 Cytophagales bacterium | reverse complement strand
ATTTAAGAGCAATTTTGTTGGATTCAGGGTTGGAAGAAGCGGTAAAGTGGGGTGCGCCAGCTTATGTTTATAACAAGAAAAATCTCATTGGGTTATTTGCGTTTAAAAACTACTTTGGGTTATGGTTTCATCAAGGTGTTTTTCTAAAAGATCCGCAAAAAGTATTAATTAATGCTCAAGAAGGTGTGACTAAAGCGCTTCGTCAATGGAGGTTTACTTCTCTTGAGGAGGTTGATGAATCTGTTGTGCGTGCTTATATTAAAGAAGCCATTCAAAATTGCATAGATGGTAAAGAAATGAAGCCCGAGAAAAAGGAATTAGTTATTCCAGAACTTCTTCAAAATGCGTTGGATGCAGATGATATTCTGAAACAGGCTTTCGAAAACTTCACGTTAAGCAAGAAACGAGAGTTTACGGAGCACATTAGTAGTGCCAAACGTGAACCGACTAAGTTGTCACGTTTAGAGAAAATAAAGCCCATGATCCTTAATGGGGTAGGGCTTAATGATAAGTATAGATAGGAATTATCTTAAGTCAAATCCTATGTCACGACGGTAGTTTTTACCTTCCCAGCTAATTCCTTCCGCTGCCTTGTTCGCCGATTCCAAGGCTTCTTCCATTGTACTGCCTTTGCCAGTTACAGCGATCACGCGACCACCATTGGTCAAAATCTCGTCTCCAGATTTTTTTGTCCCTGCATGGAAGACTTCCACATTTTCGTAAGATTCAATATTTGTGATCGTTCTTCCTTTTTCATACGAACCAGGGTACCCTTCAGATACCAACATTACCGTTGTTGCATATTCATCACTTATGGATAATGTCACATCTTCCAATTCCTGACGGTGCATTTTTTCGAATACATCAACTAAATCATCTTCGATTCTAGTCATTACAGCCTCTGTTTCTGGGTCACCCATACGAACGTTAAATTCTATTACGTAAGGTTCACCATTCATGTTCATTAGTCCAATGAACAGGAATCCTTTATAGTTCATTCCGTCTTTCTTAAGTCCTTCGACGGTTGGTTTTATTACTTTTTCTTCTACGGCTTCCATAAAGCCTGTTTTTGCAAAAGGAACTGGTGAAATAGCACCCATTCCTCCCGTGTTTAACCCTGTGTCACCTTCACCAATTCTCTTATAATCCTTGGCTTCTGGTAAAGTCACATACCCTTTTCCATCGCATAAAATAAATGCAGAAAGTTCTATTCCTGTTAGAAATTGCTCAATTACTACTTTCGAACTAGCTTCACCAAATTTGTTCTCTTTGATCATTTTGGTGAATTCTTCGGTAGCCTGTTCTTGAGTTTCAGCAATTATAACACCTTTACCAGCCGCAAGTCCATCTGCTTTAAGCACTACTGGAAGAGGATGCCCTTTTAGATAAGCTAATCCTTCGTTAAAATTTTCCGCCGTAAACGTTTGAGATTTAGCCGTAGGAATGTTGTGGCGAACTAAAAATTGCTTTGTGAAATCCTTACTCCCTTCTAACTGAGCTCCATTCTTATCGGGTCCAACAATTGCAAGATTAGGATATTTTGGTTCAAGAAAATCGCGAACTCCTAATACTAAGGGAGCTTCAGGTCCAACGATCAACATGTCTATGCTAAGATCCGTAATAGCTTTGTCAATAGCATCGAAATCTTCAACTGAAATATCAAGATTCTTAGCAATTTCAGACGTTCCTGCATTTCCAGGAGCAACATACAAATTGTTACATTTGTTGCTTTGAGTTAACTTCCATGCAAGTGCATGTTCTCTTCCTCCTGATCCTAATAGTAAAATATTCATAGTGCTGATTTTCAAGGGTGTTAATTCACCGCAAATCTAACAACAATTTACAATAGGCAGGAGTGTAAAATAATTTTTTGTATCCTCAATTAAGAAAAGTCATCAATCAACATGGTGAATGAAGGATCTTCTTCGGTATCGATGATCTCAACTTCGATTTTTTCTTTTCGAATTAATCGTTTTAAATCGGAGCTGATGTATTTTAGTTTCGCTTTCTTACCTTGTTGTTGATATTGCTCAATAACTTTGAACAAAGCTTTTGCTCCTTCGTAGTCGATAACTTTGGATTCTAAGAAGTCGAATACAATTTCTTCTGGGTCATTGTCAACATCAATTTTATCTGTAAATATTGGGGCCGATCCGAAAAAAAGAGGGCCATACATTTCATAATATTTAACGCCTTGATCGTCCACGCGTTTTCTTACTCTAATTCTACGTGCATTTTCCCAAGCGAATAATATGGCGGTGAGAACAAGACCTATTATAAATCCAATAAACAATCCAAAGAACACGGTTGTGGAGGCCGTTAACACAAGGATTACAGATGGAAGTAAGTTGATCTTAAGAAATTGATATATAGAAGCCCTAATAAATGTTTCAATGACGATAAAAAAAGCAATTCCTATCATTAAATACATTGGAATGTATTGCAAGATTTGTTCAAAAAAGAAAGCAATTGTAAACGATATTATAGTGGCAACGACTAAAGCAATCCGATCCTTTCCACCCGCATTAAAATTGATCATAGTTTGTCCAATTGATCCCGTTGTAGGACAACCTCCAAAGAATCCAGACAGAATTGTAGCACCTCCCTGCATGATCATAGCACGATTGCTTTTACCTCTAGTATTGGTAATGTGATCTGTGAACCCAATTACAAAAAGTGTCTCAAGAATGCCAATTGTGGTTATGGCTAAAACGTATGGCATAATGATCCCTAAGGTTTCTAGGCTGATTGGAACCCAAGGAAACTTACTAAATGTGGGCAAAGTATATGCTTTTTGTGCTTTCAAATTCGAATAGTCCAAAATGCTTAGGTTGTGTTCTGGGATGAAATAAAATACTGCGCAAATTAATACGGCAACTAACAAACTGGCAGGTATGGCTTTGAAATACCTTGGGATAATTGTTAAAGCTAAAAACACCGAAACTAATATGAGACCAATTGGAATAAGCTGTGTGGTACTTAAGTAATCGTCAATACCTTCTTTATTTGGGACTAGAATGCTCTTGCAAAATGTAAGAAACACAAGGACTGTTATTCCCGCTATAATAGCACAGATCATATGTTGAGGAAGAACCCGGATATACTTTCCTAATTTCAATTTACCAAAGGCCATTTGGAGTACTCCACTTAGTATAACCGTTATAAAAAGGTAATTGATTCCGTATTTTGCAACTAGCGGAAAAAGAGCCAATAAGACCAAATTACTTGGAGCATGGATCATTCCAGGACGTGCATTGAATAAAGCGAAAAGTAGGTTTGCAAAAACAACACCTATCACCCCCATTTTATAATCTATGCCACTAAGGGTGCAAAAAAGGATGGTTTGTGCTAGGATTGTAAACCCTAGCAAAAGTCCAGACATAACCTCGTTTTTTATACTGTAAGGAGTATTTCTAACGAGTCTGATCATCGTAGTTTGATTTTATAAAGATGGTTTACTTTTCATTGCTCGAAAAGCAACTAAAATTATAGAGCCCCTTCCGTGATTAGAGGTTTCCAAGTACTATCCTTTAGGAATGTTTCACCTGTTAATTCATCAGTTACTTCAGGTTCATACAAATTCGTTTCCATTCCTGGAGTAAAAAACCATTCTTGTTGTCTGGTTTTCACGTATTCCTCTTTCGATTCTCCTGAGGCATCGGTCCAAACACTGTTTCCACAGAACTGGCATTTATCCCCATTCATTGCAACATAACCACAAACTTCACAGGTGTTAGATTGAGAACCGCAAGCTTGCATCAAAACTGCAACAAAAACTAGCAGGCAAATTTGTAAAGGGAATTTCAATTTCATAATAATAGTATTTTCCTACAATCTAATAAACAAATTGAGAAGTTCCCTGATTAATGGTTAGTTTTTTTGCTCCGTCATGAGCTTCTACACGTCCAATTACCTTAGCTTCAATATTCAAAGATTTTGCCATATCAATGATTTGAGAAGCATGCTTTTGGTTAACATATATTTCTAGACGATGCCCCATGTTAAAAACCTTATACATATCTTCCCATGGCATATCACTTTGTTTTTGAATTAGTTCAAACAGGGGAGGAGTATCAAAAAGGTCGTTTTTAATAACATGTAAACCATCACTTAGGAAATGAAGAATCTTAGTTTGTCCTCCTCCAGTACAGTGAATCATACCATGGATTTCATTGCGCAACTCTTCTAAAAGAATTTTTGCAAAGGGCAAGTAAGTACGAGTCGGTGAAAGAACTGCTTTACCAACTGTAATAGGCATGGAGTCTACGGTGTCTGTCAGATGATATGAACCCGTATAGACTAAATCATTTGGGATTAAAGCATCAAAGGTTTCTGGATATTTTTCAGCAACTGATTTATTGAACATTTCATGACGAGCTGCAGTAAGTCCATTACTTCCCATACCAGCATTATACTCTTTCTCATAAGATGCTTGTCCGAATGATGCTAAACCTATAATTACATCTCCGTCTTGGATTTTAGCATTGTCAATAACTTCAGAGCGCTTCATTCTAGATGTCACGGTTGAGTCAACAATGATGGTTCTTACCAAATCACCGACGTCGGCAGTTTCTCCTCCAGTGCTATAAATATCAACACCATAATCGCGCATTTCATCAAGGAGTTCTTCTGTGCCGTTTATAATAGCAGCGATAACTTCACCCGGGATTAGGTTTTTGTTTCTACCAATTGTCGAAGACACAAGAATGTTAGAAATTGCACCAACACAAAGCATGTCATCGGTATTCATTACCAATGCATCTTGTGCAATCCCTTTCCAAACGGAAACGTCTCCAGTTTCTTTCCAGTAAGCATATGCTAAAGAAGATTTGGTTCCAGCTCCATCAGCATGCATAATATTGCAATACTCAGGATCCCCACCGAGCATATCAGGAATTATCTTGCAAAATGATTGTGGAAATACTCCTTTGTCAATGTTTTTAATGGCTTCATGCACTTCCGATTTAGATGATGATACACCTCTGCCTAAATATCGGTTACTTTCCATGGTTGCTAAATTTTGAAAATGTGTTGCTAGATATTATAAATAAAAAAAGCCCTGACGACAAATATCAGGGCTTTATATTCAATTAATACTTTTCAGATTAGTTGTTGTCTTCTTTTTCTTGTTGTTCGTCCTTGAACTTCTTCTCCAACTGCTCCATCTTCTTTTTCATTTCAAGATACTTTTCGTAGTCACTCTTCTCCTGATCCGAAGCTCCTTCTCCTTCTTTGTTTTCCTCAGCTTCTTTTTCCATCTCCTTCTGCATCTCTTCTAAACGCTTACGCTCTTCCTCCTCTTTACGCTTTTGTTCTTGATACTTCTTCAAGTCTTCGTTGATCGTGTTTTTAACGCTTGTTACAGCAATTTCAGTACGACGGTTAGCTTGATGTTGCTCATCAGAACAGTCAACACCATCAGCACATTCGTTGATTAGACGATCTTCTCCATATCCTTTTGCAGTAATACGTGCTGCGTTTACACCTTTTTGAACAATGTACGCTACAGCAGAGTCTGCACGTCTTTGTGAAAGAGCTTGGTTATTAGATCTTGAATCACGACTATCCGTATGTGAACTAAGTTCAATAGTAATACCTGGGTTATCCGTCATGAATTGAACAACCTTGTTTAGTGCAGGCTCAGCATCTTTACGAATATTCGCTTTACCTAAATCGTAGTAAATCCCTTTCAAAGTAATTGTACCTCCTTTAGGCACTGGAGAAGGACTGGCCCCTGAAGAATCAATTGTTTGCGTTATTACTACAATCTTATCTAGTGTTACTATTTCAGGAACCACATAGTCACCGTTTTCATTTTTTGTAAGTGTTTTAAGTAATTCATCGTTAACAATGAAGTCTAACTTACCAGTGAAATAGTTATCTTTTTGAGCTAGGATCGTGTAGTCATAATCCTTTTTCAAACGAATGTGGAATTCACCAAGAGAGTCTGTAAAGTCTTCACTTACCACTTCTTCGTTATGCTTCAGAGTTAATTTAGCATCTTTCAGCAATTCAACAGTTCCATTTTCAGATCCTTTAACGATTGCATTAAGGAAGTAGTAAGGTTCAACCTCAGAAACAAAACGATAAATATCATCTTGTCCTTGGCCACCTGGGCGGTTAGAACAGAAGAATCCTTTACCTCTAGAATCAAACATCATTGCAAAATCATCGTGTGTTGTGTTGATGGTTTTACCAAGGTTAATAGCATCTCCAGTAGGTTTTCCTCTCTCATCCATTTCAATTTTGAATAAGTCTAGTCCACCAAATCCAATTTGTCCGTCAGAAGAAAAGTATAAGTCTCCTTCTTCATGGATAAAAGGGAACATGTCATTTCCAATAGTATTTACTTTGCTTCCCATGTTTTTAACATGAGCAAATTGTCCACTATTATAATCGGCGACATATAAGTCAATTCCTCCACGTCCTTTCTTTCTGTTAGAACCGAAGTATAGTTTTTTACCATCTCGAGAGAATCTAGGACATCCGTTCCAAGCATTTGGATCATTGATGGAAAGTTTTGTTGGTTTAGACCAGTTTCCATCAGGTTGTAATGTAGAAGAGAAAAGCATTACGTTTTTATCTCCTTTCTTAGATCCATCATTACCACGAGCAAATACCATTGTGTTACCGTCTGGTGTAAAAGTTGGTTCAGCTTCGTGCGTATAGTCTTGGTTTACGTTGCTTTCGTCAAGTTTTTTAACGAAACCTGATGTTTTAGTGGTTTGATTGTCATAAGTGAATGTGTACAAGTCAGAAAACCCTTGTCCTGTTCCAGCGTATGTTTTAGATTCACCTCTTGCAGAAGCAAAGATCAGATTTTCACCCATGTTAGCAGGGCTATAGTCATTTCCTTCTCCATTAATTTGCGAAAAGTTCTCTACTTTATATTTAGTCTTTTGTTCTGGAATCTTTCCTATTTGCTCAATTCTTTTGTATTCGTACTTAGCTCTTTTCTTAACTGTTCTGCTACGACCAGATTTCGCATAATTTTTAAGTACTCCTACAGCATTCTCATATTGGCCTTGTGCTTTCAGAGAAAGACCATAGTATAAGTTTGAAGTTTCGTGAGAAGTACCCGCGTCGATTGCCGCTTTATAATATTGACCAGACTCAGCGATACGATTACTTCTTCTATAAGATTCTCCGATTTTGAAGTTTGCTTCTTTCGGATCAGCACCTTTACCAAGAGCTTGAGAATAATTTTCTATTGCATAATCATACTCACCTTTCATAAATTGCTTTTCAGCTTTTTGGTAAAAGAAAG
>JAHDFW010000014.1 GCA_020627945.1 Cytophagales bacterium | reverse complement strand
TCAACTCATCAATAATGCGGCAAAATTACAGATTTATCGGTTAAGATGAATATAATCTCTGTATAAATATATAATTGACCTTAGAGCTCGATAAGAACTGAAATGTTATTTGATAAATACCATCTTATTTTTTTTATTATTTTTGTGTGTACGATAGATCATGAAAGTTATTTAGGTATGGTTATTGTGTTGGGGAGAATTATAAAAGAATTTTTAATAAAACTAAGTATATAACTATGGGAGCGAAATTGAAAATTAGTGCATTAATGATTGCAGTATTGTGTTTGTCTGTGATTTCTGTGCAATCGCAATCTTTTGCAGAATTGATGAGTCAAGGCGAGTTGCTGGAGAAAAACATGAAGGAGACCCAAGCATTATTTAAGTACAAACAGGCTCTTAAAATGAATCCTGAGAGTTTTAAAGCTAACTATAAAGTGAGTTGGTTATCTTCTAGAGTTGGATTTAGAGTTACCGATATGTCAAAGAAGCGTGAATATTTTGAGACTTCTAAGAGTACAGCCGATAAAGCATTAGCTCTAAATAAAAACTCAGCTGACGCGTACTTTGTTAAGGCATTAGCTGCAGGTCGTATGGCTCAAATTTCTGGAGCAAAGCAAAGAGTTGCGATGCTAAAGGATATTAAATTTAATTCTGAGAAGTGTGTGACCTTAGATCCTAAACACGCAGGAGGTTATCACTTGTTAGGCAGGTTGAATTATAGAGTATCAAACCTAAGTGCTGCGGAAAAAACTGCTGCCAATTTGATTTTAGGAGGTGTTCCTAAAGGAATGAGTAACGAGAATGCTGTTAAATTTTTTGAAAAATCTTGTAGCATTAGACCTGATTATATTTTGTATTGGAAGGATTTAGCGTTGGCATACGTGAAAGTTAAAAATAAGCCGAAAGCGATTGCAGCACTTAAGAAAGCACTTTCTTTGCCTGTCAAAACAGAGGATGATCCTGGGTATAAATTGAGCTGTAAATCTATGCTAAATAAATTGCAATAAAATCAAATAAAGCATTATCTTCGCTCTATGGCTGGCGACGTAAAGCATTCCAATTTTTCAACGGTAAGCGATGTTGAATCGAGGGACTTAGAGCAAGTTTTAACTGTTGGGAGAAAATTTTTGATTTCTATCCTCATAAGTGTCATTTTACTAATGGTATGTGGCTTTGTGGGATGGTATCATTTGAATAAAATCCACACTGGAAACAAGAACCTGATAAATCATCATTCTCAGATTAAGGAGGAGGCGATGTTTTATAATGCTGCGGTAAAGCAGTATGAGGCAAAACTTAAGGAGTATTCACTTTCGAAAGATAACGATCTTAAAGGGGAAATATCCAATTTGAAGGGGAGTATGACTTCTTATCTTGATAAGTTGGGTGAGTTGTCTACCACTAGTAGAGAAGACAGCGTGATTACCCCTCTTTTCGAAAGCAATGAAGATTTATTAAGAGATGGTAATGGTTTTGAATTTTCTATTGACGAAGCTCTTGGAGTTAAGGGGAGTACTGGTAGCACAGAAATGGGCTCTCTTAGCGGGGAGGATTTAGTTATAGCAGAAACTGGTAATCCATCAACAACTGAAGCTTCAGATCCTTTGGCAGGTTTGGATGATTTTAGCCTGAATAGCGGAGATGGAGATATTTCTCTTGATCTAGATGAATCTGGAGGAGATTTAGGAGAACTTAATGATCTTAATAACAGTTCTCTGGATTTGACATTAAATTCAGAAATAGACTTAAGTCTGGATAGCGATCTTGATCTCGGATTAGATGTTGATGAAGGTGCGTCAACTTCTGGAGGAAGTGAAATGGATGATCTCGAATTGTTAGATTTCGACCTTTCTTCGGAAGCATATGGACAAGGCGTAAATATTGGAGACGGAAATGGTAATATCCTATTGGCATCTCAGGATTTTACTTCAAGTTTGGAAGAAGTGTATATGGATGTTCGTGAATTGTTGCGAAGCAATGAAAAACAGGAACAATTAAGACTGGAAGAACTGGAGAATGATGTTACATCTGGGAAGATATATCTCATGCTTTTAATTGTGATATTAATAGTCTTTAATGTACTACAATATTTTTACTTTAATAGATCTGTAACTAGACCAATAAAATCTCTTCGTAGGTACTTAATTAGTATGGGTAAAGGGGAATTGCCTGAGTTTAAGATGAAGGTTTGGCGTGATGATATAGGTGAAATGGTAAGGTCGGTTCGTAATCTGCTAGCAGGCCTAAAACAAACTGCAGTATTTGCTCAGGAACTAGGTAATGGAAACTTAGAAGCTGAGTATGAAATGCTGAGTAATAATGATATCCTAGGAAAGTCCCTAATGGATATGCGTGATAACCTTACTAAGTTAGCAGATGAGGATGAGAAGCGTAATTGGGTTAATCAAGGAGTTGCAACTTTCTCTGAAATTTTAAGAGCCAATAACGATAATCTTGAGCATTTGTCGGACCAAATTATTCTGTATTTGGTGAATTATTTAAAAGTTAACCAGGCAGCTCTGTTTTTGATTAATGATATTGATAAAAAGGATATTCACCTCGAAATTGCCTCAATTTATGCTTGGGATAGAAAAAAATTCTTGGATACTAAAATTGAGAAAGGTCAGGGATTAGTAGGGCAATGTTGGTATGAGCAAAAGACCATCTTCATGACGGATGTTCCAGAGGAATTTGTATATATCACTTCTGGTTTAGGTCAGGCAACGCCAAGATGTATTTTAATTGTTCCTCTAATCGCAAATGAAGAGATTTATGGTGTAATGGAATTTGCAGCTTTCCGTGTGTTAGAGGAGTATGAAATTGACTTTATTGAGAAAGTAGCTGAAAGTATTGCAGCGGCTATAGGTAATGTTCGAATTACAGAAAGAACGAAGAATCTTCTAGAAGAAGCTCAACAGCAAGGTGAGGAGCTTCGTGCTAATGAAGAAGAGATGCGTCAAAATATGGAAGAAATGAACGCAACTCAGGAAGAAATGGATCGTATCATTCAGGAGAAAGATGTTCAGATAGATCAGCTTCAAGAAGAATTGGCTAAACTAAAAGAAGCTTAAAAGATTTAAAGTTTGATATAGAATTAATAAAAGGGGAGCAATTGCTCCCCTTTTATTTTAATGCCTATCTGTGCTTGTTTTATTGGATCAATTTATTGGGTTTAATAAAGAGAGGAATTGTAATTGTCAGTTCGTGTTCCTGGCACGGAGTAGTCAGGAATGTATCGAGAACGGATTTATAGTTTACAAGCCGTTCTAGATACAACACCGATCATGCTATCGCATCTCAGCGCTACTCGAACTGACAATTTTATTATTGAAATTGCTTTTTAGATTTGAACTTGGACTTTTCCGTTTGACCAACCCCACTTTATTTTCTTTCATTCAAAGACCAATCATACTTCATGTAGCTGATTTTAGTCTTTCTTGAAATTTTAGTGTCACTGTATTTGTTTATGAAATCTTTGAATTTCATCTCTTTGGTAAAATCTCCCTTGAACCAATTGAAAATTTGAGATATTTCAGCCTTGTCTGCACTGATCTTATTTTTGGTTGGATCATTGATGAATTTTTTGGCTTGCTCATCTAACTGTTGGTCCAAAATGTCAACCTGAAATGATGTGTTTCTAAGATTAGGGCAAGAAAATGAAGCGCATACAATCGCAAAGTGAATTCTAGGTTCATTGAACTGCTTTCTTAAAATTTCATGCTCAATGTCGTTTAAGCTGTATGTTGTATTGCCAATTTTAGCAAACTTAATTTTCCATACTTCTTTAGTAGAAGTACTTAAGTCTTTGATGCTTTTTAATGGGTAATTGTCAATAATTAATTTTACGGTAAAAGCATTGTATGCATTAATCCAGTAAGTTAATTTTTCCTGCTCCGTCCAAGAATCCTGTGGAGGAGTGGCGCTCATTATATGCAAATACTTTTTGAAGTTTAGGTCTTGTTTAATTGCCATATAATCCACCTGACCATCGTCTGTCACAAATTTCTTTAGTACTTGATTCCAAAGTCCGTGGTTGATTGGATGTTTTTCACCATAAGAGTTGGTGGAAATGAAACTCCCCGTTAAAGCGATAAGCAGGGTTAAAATTCCAAACTTGATGTTTTTTCTTGAGTTCATAGATTTAATTTATCTAAATTATTGTCTTTTCAAATTGATTCCTATTTACACTGGGAGCTCAAATCTTGTGCCAATAATAAGTAATACATACTATTAGATACAAAAAAACCTTCCCGAAAATTCAATTCGAGAAGGTTTTTAAAATAATCGTTATTATTAGATTAATATCTGTAGTGTTCTGGTTTGAACGGTCCGTCCACTGTAACACCAATATAATCAGCTTGATCTTCCGTTAGTTTTGTTAACTCTACTCCAATTTTACTCAAGTGAAGTCTTGCAACCTTTTCATCTAAATGTTTAGGTAACATGTAAACCTCGTTCTTGTAATTAGCAGAATTGTTCCAAAGTTCAAGTTGAGCTAATGTTTGGTTGGTAAATGAGTTAGACATTACAAACGATGGGTGTCCTGTTGCACATCCAAGGTTTACCAAACGACCTTCTGCAAGAAGAATGATATCATTTCCATTTACGTTGTACATGTCAACTTGTGGTTTGATTTCCATTTTTGATCCACCATGGTTGTTATTTAACCAAGCAACATCAATTTCGTTATCAAAGTGACCAATGTTACAAACGATAGTTTTGTCCTTCATAGCTTCGAAGTGACGACCAACTACGATGTCTTTGTTACCAGTAGTAGTAACAACGATATCAGCTTCACCTACAGCATTTTCAAGAGTCTTAACGGCAAAACCGTCCATAGCAGCTTGAAGTGCACAAATAGGGTCAATTTCTGTAACGATAACTCTTGCACCAGCACCTTGCAAAGAAGCTGCAGAACCTTTACCTACGTCACCGTATCCACAAACAACAGCAACTTTACCAGCTAGCATTACGTCTGTAGCTCTTCTGATTGCATCAACTAAAGATTCTTTACAACCGTATTTGTTGTCAAATTTAGACTTAGTAACAGAATCGTTAACATTGATAGCAGGCATTACTAAAGTGTTGTTCTTCATTCTGTCATAAAGACGGTGAACACCAGTAGTAGTTTCTTCAGAAAGACCTTTAATATCTTTACAAAGTTGAGGGAAACGATCGAATACCATGTTAGTAAGGTCTCCACCATCGTCCAAAATCATGTTAAGAGGTTGTCCGTCTTTAAATGCGAATAGAGTTTGTTCGATACACCAATCGAATTCTTCTTCGTTCATTCCTTTCCAAGCATAAACTGGAATACCAGCGGCAGCGATAGCTGCAGCAGCATGATCTTGAGTTGAGAAGATGTTACAAGAAGACCAAGTTACATCTGCACCAAGTTCAACCAATGTTTCAATAAGAACAGCGGTCTGGATTGTCATGTGAAGACACCCAGCGATACGCGATCCTGCTAATGGTTTGCTTTGTCCATACTCCTCACGAAGTGCCATAAGACCTGGCATTTCTGCTTCCGCTAACTTAATTTCTTTACGTCCCCAATCAGCAAGGCTAATATCCTTTACTTTATATGGTAATGTTTCTACGTTGCTCATTACTTTATTGTTTATTAATTAGTATCTATATTGATATGAGGTGCAAAAGTACAAATAACATTTTTTTTAATCAATTTTTACTCAAACATATTGCGCATATAAAACCAATCATTATATTTGCAATCCCAATTTTTCAAGACGAGAAAAATAGAAGTGCAGCAAATATGCGAAACTAGCTCAGTTGATAGAGCGCCACCTTGCCAAGGTGGAGGTCGCGGGTTTGAGCCCCGTGTTTCGCTCTACTAAGATTAACCATTTGTATGTTGAAGGTTGATTTTAGCGGTTGCAGGAGTGGTGGAATTGGTAGACACGCAAGACTTAAAATCTTGTGACCTTCGGGTCGTGTGGGTTCAAGTCCCACCTCTTGTACTTATTTAGAAGAAGCCCAGACGAAAGTCTGGGCTTTCTTTGTTTATAGATGAATGTTTGTTATTCGTGTGTTTGAAATTATTTTCTTCTTTCATGTCTTAGTTTAGATGTGTTCATGACCCTTTTGAAAGTAATAATATTGTGTTTTAAAGTTGGTAATTAGGCATAGATTTATTTTATAACAATGAATTAATTTCCTAATCGGTTTGAGGTCTGTTAATTACCCGCTAGATTTGTAATAACTAAACTAAACTAATACTATTCATGGGGGGAGATTTGATAAAAGATCAGGTTAGCAAGGAGTTTTGGAGCAAAGTATTGACTGGGGATAAAGTCGATTATACTGCATTACGCTTTAGTAACCCTCTTGAAAATCAAGTTTTGAAGGTTTATAAGTGCGAACTTGATTCTTTTAAAAACATTGCCACGGAAATTGCGAAATCTCCGATTGCACAGTCGGTGTTTTCAATAGCAACTATTCAAGCTTTATTTTATCGATACACTTCGCATCAAAATATATGTTTGTTATCATCTTCTTTCAAGCTTAAAGAGGAAATTGTTAGTCCTAAGCTGGTCTTGATTGGTTCCGATATCTCTAAGGGTTTTACTTTTCGAGAATTATTACAGCAATCTAAAACAACAATCCTCAACTCTACTAAACATCAAGACTTTGACCTTGTAACCCTATCCAATGATTTGGATGAAAAACTCCCGGAAGTAGCAGTTGTTTATGAGGGGGTTAATAAGAAAGATGTTATACCTTCTTCCTGTGATTTAATATTTCAATTCAGTAATGCAGGAGTATTAGAAATAGCATATAATCCTTCTTTGTTTGGTTCTGGATTTGTCGAGAACCTTTGTAATCATGTCAACGCGATTTGGGCAAGCGTAAAAGAAGATTTGGATGTTAAAATAGAAGATATTCTACTATTTGACGATCAGAAAATGTACGCTGATCAGCAAGAATTGAATGTAGGTTACCCAGAATCGGATACAATAGTTTCAATATTTGAAAAGCGAGCGGCTCAATATCCGAATTCTGTAGCACTTATTTTTGAAGGGAATCCTTTTACCTATGAACAGTTAAATCAAAAGGCCAATCAATTGGCTCATGCTTTAAGAGATAGAGGTGTTGATAGAAATGATTTAGTAGGGGTTTTGCAAGATCGATCGTTTGATATGATCGTTTCTCTTTTAGGTATCATAAAGGCTGGTGGAGCATATGTTCCTATTGATCCAGATTATCCAAAAGAAAGAATTGACTATACTCTAAGTGACAGCAAAGTTCAACTTCTAATTACTAAAGAAGATTTAGTTGATCAGGTGGATTCCCCTGTGGAACTAATTTTTACTGATAATTCCGATTTAAGTACTTTTTCTAAAGAAAACCCTGCTCAAGTTAATGATCCGCAAGATTTAGCCTACATTATATATACATCAGGGTCTACGGGTAAACCTAAGGGAGTAATGGTTGAGCACAGAAATGTGGTGCGATTATTTTTTACAGATCAGCCATTATTTGAATTCTCAAGTAGTGATGTATGGACTTTGTTTCATTCTTACTGCTTTGATTTTTCGGTTTGGGAAATGTATGGGGCTCTTTTGTATGGCGGTCAGTTGGTTATTTTATCAAAGGAAGAAGCTCAGAGTCCTGCCCTGTTTTTGGAACTCATGGAGTCTAGTGGAGTTACCGTACTTAATCAGACTCCAAGTGCCTTTTATAATCTAATCCATCAGGAGCTCACCATTAGTACTGATGCAGATTTAGGTTTACGCTATGTTGTTTTTGGTGGCGAGGCGCTGTCTCCAGGAAAGTTGAAGGAATGGAACAAGAAATATCCTTCTACCAAACTGATCAACATGTACGGTATTACCGAAACAACTGTACATGTTACATATAAGGAAATTGGTAAAACGGAAATAGATAACAACGTTAGTAATATTGGAGTTGCAATACCTACTCTTCAATTGTATGTTCTGGATGAGAATAAAAGATTATTATCTGATGGTATTCCAGGTGAAATGTATGTTGCTGGAGATGGAGTTGCTCGCGGATATTTAAACAGGGAAGAACTTACTGGAGAACGTTTTATTGTTAGCCCATATGATTCTTCTCAACGCTGGTATAAATCTGGAGACCTTGCCAGAAAACTACCAAATGGAGATTTTGAATATCTTGGAAGAAATGACGCTCAGGTTAAAATTCGAGGATTTCGTATTGAATTAGGGGAGGTTGAAAATCACCTTACCAAACATTCCGCAATTAAGGAATGTGTGGTGTTAGCAATGACCTTACTAGATGATGAGCCACAATTAGTTGCATACCTTATAGGTGAAGATTTACCTGATTCTAAAGCATTAATTTCGTTTCTCAACGAACAGGTTCCAAAGCATATGGTGCCATCTTATTTTGTTGAAATTGACCAAATTCCATTGACGTCCAACGGTAAGATTGATAAAAAAGCGTTACCAGACCCAATTGAAAACTCGTTAGGGGTTCGTCAGAAATACATAGCTCCAGAATCTGAATTGCAACGAGCGTTGGTTAAAGTTTGGGAGGATGTTCTTAAAAACCCTAAAATTGGTATCGATGATGATTTTTTCCTTTTGGGAGGAGATTCACTCAAAGTTATTAAGGTTGTAATTGATGTTAAGCAACAAGCAGAAATTGACCTATCCGCACATTTGGTGTTCAAATATCCTACAATTAGAGAATTATCAATTGCACTTGAAGAACCTAATAATGTACAATTTTCGATTCAGGATCAACTTGAGTTAGGTTATTCTGAGATTGAGGAATTTAAGGCACGAATTGCATCGGTTGAACAAAATTTAGAGGTCTTGCCTAAGCAATATGACGACCTTTATCCGTTAAGTTCTATAGAAGCTGGGATGATTTATAGTTCTATTTTACGTCCCGAAGAGCCTGTGTACTACGACCAGTTTGTGTATGCGTTGGATATTCCGAATGTAGAAGTTTTTGAACATGCCTTACAATTGTTGGTGCGAAAACACGATATCCTTCGCACGAGATTTTATCTCCATGCACTTTCAGAACCAACGAAAGTAGTGGTCCAACTTGGTGATTTGCCCGTTGAGATTAAGGATTTAAGTAAGTTGTCGAAAGTTGAGCAACAAGGGCAAATCAATGCATATATGTCGGCTGATACCCAAAAACGATACTCGTTTGACGGGGATATTTTATGGTACATAACTGCATTTAAAACGGATGATACAACTTATCAAATTATTTGGAGCGTTCATCATGCAATACTTGATGGTTGGAGTGTTAATGCGTTCAGTACGGAGTTAGTAAATTTATGTGCTAACCCAGCTTTGAATGAGCTTAATGGCCTAGAAGACCTTAAACATTCATATAAAGACTTTTGTGCACTTAATTTAGCAAAAAAAGCGAATCTGGATAATCAGGAGTATTGGAAACAATTGCTTGCTGGCTATACTAGGAATAAACTTCCGTTCAATATTTCTGGTAAAAAACTTAATCAGGAATTGGGGATGATTTATGCCACTCGGTTTGAAGGTGCACAATTTATACAATCCTTGGATGAGGTTGTTAAGGTAAATAGAGTCGCTGCTAAAGCTCTTTATTTAAGTGCATACCTATATTTGATGCATCTCATTACGTCCGAAAAGGATGTAGTTACTGGAGTTGTTTCGCATCATCGGCCAGAAATAGAAGATGGGGAAAAAATTCTTGGATGTTTCTTAAACACGATACCTATTCGTGTCGATTTTGCGCAGGTTAAGACATATGCGGATTTACTTAGTGAAGTTCAAAATTACTTGGTCGAGGTTAAGCAACATGAAATTGATTTAGTCGAAATTTCAACACTGGTAGATTCACAGGCTTCTGCAGAAAACCCAATCTTTGATTGTATTTTCAATTTTACTGATTTTCATGTTCGAAACGAAGCAAAACTTTCTGAGCAGTTGTCCACTGCTGAATTTCGATTAACAGATGAAGTTGAAAGAACTCAAGCGAATCAAATGACGAATACGTTATTTGATTTTGAGGTCGATAAAACGGGAGGGAGATTAAGAGTCCAAGTTAAATATGCTAAGGCCTTCTTCCATGATGGTGATGTAGAATATGCAATCCAATTATACTTAAATATACTGCAGCAATTCGTCGAAAACCTACAAAATGAGTTTAATACCAATTTGATTCTCGAAGAGGATGATCGAGAGAAAATTTTGTATGGATTTAATAATACGATTGTAGATTATCCGAAAGAAAAGTCGATGCATCAGTTGTTTGAAGAACAAGTTCAAATAACTCCAAATGCTATTGCGTTGACTCAAGATGGAAAAAGCCTTACTTATCAGGCGTTAGAAACAAAAGCAAACCAAGTTGCAAATTATCTTATTGATCTTGGAGTTGAGAATGCCGAGAATATAGGTGTTATTACGGACAGAGGCTTTGATATGATCATAGCTATGTACGGTATTTTAAAAGCAGGTGGTGCCTATGTTCCAATTGACCCTACCTATCCAATTGATCGTCAGAAATATATTCTTGAGAATTCTAACGCTTCTAAAATTCTTGTTGATCACGATTATCAAGTGATCAGTGATATGAAAGAAAAGGTTCAGGGAATTCGTCTCGATTCGGAATCGATTAAAATTAGTTCTTCAGAAAGCCCTAATTTAATCAAGAATAGCCAAGACTTAGCTTACACTATCTATACTTCCGGTTCCACAGGTAGGCCAAAAGGTGTAATGATCGAACATCATTCGGCGGTAAATCTTATAAACTGGGTTAATAAGAAATTTGACGTAGGGCAAGGTGATAGATTGTTGTTTATTACTTCAATGTGTTTTGATTTATCGGTGTATGATATTTTTGGAACCTTAGCATGCGGAGCAACGGTTGTCATTGCCAAAAAAGATCAAGTTGAAGATCCAGAAAGACTAATGTCTTTGATGATAAAGGAGAAAATCACGTTTTGGGACTCAGTTCCTACTACCATGAATTATTTGGTAGATATGATTGAAACCTCTGAAACAGATTACCAACAAACCGACCTGAGGTTAGTTTTTATGAGTGGTGATTGGATTCCTGTTACACTTTCAAATAGAATAAAGAAATACTTCCCAAATGCCCAAAATATTAGTTTAGGTGGTGCTACTGAAGGGACAGTATGGTCAAATTACTATCCGATCGAAACTGTGGAGGAGGATCAAATAAGTATTCCGTATGGAGTGCCTATTGACAATAATTTCTTCTATATTTTAGATGATTTTGGAAACCCAGTTCCTAAAGGTGTTGCTGGAGAATTACATATTGGAGGAGTTGGAGTTGCGCGAGGTTATGCCAATGACGAACAGAAAACAAGTGCCCAATTTGTAAAAGACCCATATTCTCGACTACCAGATGCAATGATGTATAAAACTGGTGATTTAGGTAGATTGATGCCTGACGGGAACATGGAATTCTTGGGAAGGAAAGATTTTCAGGTTAAAATCAGGGGATTTAGAGTCGAGCTTGGCGAGATTGAAAATCAATTACAATTAATACCTCAGGTTCATAGAGCAATTGTACTTGCCAAAGGAGATAATAATCATTCGAAATTTCTATGTGCATATGTTGTAGAAAGTGAATCTATAAGCAATGATGAGATTAAAAGGCTAATAGGTGAACATTTACCTGATTACATGATTCCGAGTGTAATTATAAGAATTGATCAGGTTCCTATTACTGCTAATGGAAAAATTGATCGTAAAGCGTTACCAGAGCCTGAGGAACTTCAAGAGAATGCTGTGAATTATGAAGCTCCAGAAGAAGGTTTGGAGAAAGAATTGGAGCAGTTGTGGGTTAAGGTTTTAGGAAAAATAAATCAGGCCGATTTTAAGATCGGAAGAAATGATAATGTTTTTGAATTAGGTGCACATTCCCTACATGCTGGAGCCTTTGTCTCTTTAGTGCAGAAAAACTTAGAATTACCGATTAACTTACGTGAGCTATTCGGAAACCCAACCATTAAAGGCTTAGCAAAACTCCTATCTGGTAAAAATACGAGCCGCTATGATCAAATTAAGAAAATTTCTAAGCAGGAACACTATCCACTTTCTTTTGCTCAGAAACAACTTTGGTTAGCTGATCAAGTTCAGGGTGGGAGCACTACTTATATACTTTCTGGTAAGAATGTATTGAACGGAGATTTGGATGTTGAGGCTTTTAAACAGGCCTTTAATGAAATAATTAAACGTCATGAGGCATTACGAATAAGCTTCCTTGAATTGGAAGGAGAACCTTTTCAAAAAATAAATGAAGCGGTACCGTTTGAATTGAGCGTAGTAGACTTATCAAGTCGTACTAATGCTGAAGAGCTATTGATAGAGCATTTGGACGCCAATGCAAGAACTCCTTTTGACCTCAGTACTCCACCTTTGTTGAGAGCATCTCTGGTTGTACTTCCCGAACAACGCAATGTGTTAATGTACGCAATGCACCATATCATAAGTGATGGATGGTCAATGGGACTAATGATTAGTGAAGCCGTTGAATTGTATAATAATTATAGTTCTGGTAAATCTGAATTGGATTATAGCCCTACTGAATTCCAGTTTATGGATTTTGTTGCTTGGGAAAACGAACAATTAAGCGATAAGACCATTGGAGAATTAAAAGTATTCTGGGATAAACATTTCGATGGAGGAATTCGTTCTTTAGATCTTCCTTACGATAAAATGCGCTCTGGTATGGCTTTGGAGCAACCTGGTAAGACTTTACCTTTTTGGATTGAAGATGAATTGGTAAATGGTTTATATGACTTGGCAAAATCACAGAAGGTAACGTTGAACGTGCTTTTAATGTCGATTTATACTCTGTTTTTGTCCAAAATTAGTAGTTCTGAAGAGGTTACCATTCGATCTATAACTTCTGGTAGGAATAAACCAGAATTAGAAAAGTTAGTCGGGTATTTTGTTAGAGTGTTGGGAATCAAAAATTATCCGTCTGGTAATAAATCATTTGCCACATATCTAGATGAAGTAAAGAATCGCTATCTGGATGTTTTGGATCATAACATGTACCCGTTCGAAAAGATTTTGGAGCAGTATAGCGCTGCAGAATTAGGAACAACGGGTAACCTAATTAACGCAAGCTTTGCGTTGCAGAATTTAAATACGGTAGAGCAACTTCAGCAAAGTGAAAAATTAGAAGGGGTTCAATCCAAAGGTATTAATCATGAGGCGGGTGTTGCGCGGAATGATTTATTGCTTACCGTTAAAGAAACAAATGGAGGGCTTACCTTCCTTATGAATTATAACACTGATCTATTCCACGAGTCGAAAGTGAACTTAATGGCGGATTGGTTTAAAAATTTGCTTAAAGAAGTAGTTGCTCAACCATATCAGGAGTTGTCGGATTTTAAACTTTCCACAGGTCAAGAAGACTCTTTGTATAGTCATTTGGGCGTTTCAAAGAGTGATTATTCTGAACTTCTACCTCTGACTACCATACAAAGAGATCTTTATTTAGATACGATTCTTAATCCAGAAGACGCTGCCCATAGCCTTGCGTTTTATGTAGAATTGAATCGAGATTTAAATGTAGAAGTTTGGCAACAAGCCGTGCAGAAAGTTATAGCATTAAGCCCCTCACTTAGAACGAAAATTGTTGTTCGGGACAATGATATATATCAAGGTTTTAAGACGGACACCTCTCTTGAGCATAAATTAATTCAAGTCGATGGTCTTGCGATAAATGAAATTGAAAAATTAATTGAGGCTGAGGCAAAGGTGCCGTATAACTTTGATTCTACGGAATTACTACGTCATGTTTTAATTAAGAATAGTGATCAACAGTATTTTTCATTGCTTTGTGCTCATCATGTTATTTTTGATGGATGGAGCTTTAAATTGTTTTTTGAGAAAGCCACCGAAATTTATCAATCGTTGATGGAGAATCGGGAGGTTGATTACACAACTGATAATGTGTTTTCCTCCTATGTAAATTGGCATAACAACCATTTTGATTCTCATGAAACTGAAATATACTGGACAAATAAATTGGCTGAAGTCGAGCCGCTGCATGTTTATCATCAAGGTCATTTACTGAATTCTGAAGAAGATAATCTGATTTCTCGTCAAACGTATTTGACCGAATCCCAAATTTCTGCAATTGAGTCGTATTGCAGTTCAAATAAAATATCAGTTTCATTATACTTTAAATCTTTATTTGCGCTTTTAATTAAGATTCATACTCGAACAGAAACTGATTTTACTATTCGAGAATTATTAGGAGGGAGAACAAAGGATCAATTGCAAGGTATGGGTTGTTACTATCATAGCATTCCAGTCTGCTTTGCTGCCAGTTGTTGGGATAATTCAGATTCAGTGCTTGATTATTTTAACTACGTTAAATCCCAGAAAAAAGAACTTGGAGAACGACAAAATGTTTCTTTTTTACTCCAAAATAAAATTATTGGAAAGGAAGAGATTTCGTTTTACTACAATTATCAAACGTACTTCAAATTGAACCTGTTGGGAGAAGATGTTCCTCTGAAATCGATTAATACTTATTCTGAAAATCAAGTTCAGTTATTGGTTAGGGAGACTTTTGATGGACTTAAACTTATTTTAGATTTTGATCAACGGTACTTCCATGATTATGATTTGATAGATCGACTTCTCAATGTTTCGGATCAAATAACGGCGGGAGTTACTTCCATTAAAGCCTTAAAATTAGTTGACTCTGAGCAGCTTAGTTTAGTTGCTCATTCAAACCTTAAGGAAATTACATATCCTAATGTTCAGATTCATGAGATTTTTGAACAGCAAGTTCTAGCATTTCCAAATCAAATAGCCGTTAAGTTTGATGATATAAGTTTGACTTATAGCGAACTGAATAGTAAAGCCAATCAATTTGCTCATTATATAAGAAGTAAAAGAACGGTACAACCTGATGACTTAATTGGGTTATTTACGGATCGTTCTGAACAAATGATCGTTGGAATCTTAGCAATACTTAAAAGTGGTGCAGGATATGTTCCAATTGATCCTAACTATCCAAAAGATAGAATTCATCATTTTATTACGGATAGTAATGTAGATTTGATTCTTACCAATCAGGCTGATCATCCAGCTCTTGAAGGGGTAACGGTAGAGTTGATGGATTTAAGTGAAAACTTGGATCGAGTAAATGATCTTCCGAATACTAATTTGACTTCTATTTCGTCTCCTGAAAGCATTGCGTATGTAATCTATACCTCAGGTTCTACAGGAGTACCAAAGGGAACTTTGGTGGAACATGGTAATGTAGTCTCTTTATTATCTAATTCTGGATTTGGTAAGCAGGGTTATGAGTTCCATTTTGATGAAAATGATACATGGACATTGTTTCACTCATTCTGTTTTGACTTCTCAATTTGGGAAATTTTTGGAGCATTATTTAAAGGTGGAAAGGTTGTAATTGTGCCAAAAGAAATAGCCTCAAGCCCTACTGAGTTTAGAAAGTTGTTGATTCGTGAAAACGTCACAGTATTAAATCAAATCCCTTCACTTTTTGTTAATTTGATTGAAGAGGAGCTGGCCCATGAAGCATCTGAATTGAACTTGAATTACGTGATCTTTGGAGGGGAGGCGTTGCAACCAGCTACTTTGAATCGATGGTATCAGAAATATCCAGATACGAGGCTGATCAATATGTACGGTATTACAGAAACTACCGTCCATGTAACATATAAAGAGATAACCGAAGAAGAAATTAAAATAGGTAAAAGTAATATAGGTAAAGTAATTCCTTCTTTAGAAGCCTATTTAATGGATTCTGATTTAAATGTTCTCCCTGTCGGAATTCCTGGAGAAATTTGTATTAGCGGATATGGAGTGAGTAGAGGATATCTGAACCGAGACGAACTTACTGCACAACGTTTTGTAGAAAACCCTTTAAACCCAAGTTCTAGGTTATATAGATCTGGTGATTTAGGGAGACTCTTACCAAATGGAGAAATAGAATATTTGGGTCGAATTGACCAACAGGTTAAGGTAAGAGGGTTTAGAATTGAGCTGGGAGAAATAGAAAGCAGACTTTTAAATCATCCTAAAGTTCAAAATGCGATAGTAACCACTAAAGTTTTGGTTAATAATGAGCAAGAACTAGTTGCTTATGTTCAATCCCAAGATGATATTGAAACACTGGACTTGCGAGCATTTATGCTTGAATTGCTTCCAGATTATATGGTTCCTTCTCATTTCGTAGTACTTGCTCAATTTCCTACCACGGCAAGTGGGAAAGTTAACCGTAGAGCATTACCCGAAGTTGATTTAAGTCGTTCTGGAGATAATCAGTATGTACCACCTAGGAATAATATTGAATTAACTGTTCAATCGATTTGGAAGGATGTTTTGGCGAAACCTCAGATTAGTATAAATGATAATTTTTTCGAAATAGGTGGACATAGTTTAAAAGCTACAAGAGTTGCCAGTGCAGTTCATAAACACTTGAATGTTGAAATTCCGATTAGAAGTATTTTTATCGCACCTACCATTCGAGAACTTGCTGAATTAATAGAATCTAAAGGACAAGGAGATCACTTTGACGTTAAACCGATAGAAAAAAGAGATCATTATCCGATTTCTGCCGCGCAACGTAGAATGTATATTCTAAACCAATTACAACCTCTTGACACTACGTATAATATGCCAGTTGTCATGAATTTGGTTGGAGCATTGGACGTTAATAAATTGCAGAATGCCTTTGATCAGTTGTTGGACCGACACGACAGTTTGAGAACTTCATTTAAAATAGTTGAAGGGAAACCAGTTCAGGTGATTATCGAAGGAATTAACGTTGAGATAGAAAATTATGATTCTACTAAAGAAGATGCTCGTAGAATCGTAAAAGATTTTATTCGACCGTTTGACTTAAGTAGCGCTTCCTTATTTAGGGTGGGGCTGATTAAACTTGGAGAAGAGGAGTTTGTTTTAATGACAGACATGCATCATATTATTTCTGATGGTGTTTCGATGCAAATTCTTGTTCAGGAGTTTCTGGATCTTTATGAAGGAAAGGAATTAGAGCCCGTTAAATTAACGTATAAAGATTACGCTAATTGGCAGAATGAATGGTCCAAAAGTGACAAAATGCAAAAGCAAGAATCTTTTTGGATGGATCAATTTTCAGGAGAAATTCCAGTGTTGAATTTACATCCGGACTATTCACGTCCACCTGTTCAAACTTTTGATGGAGCTCAAATCTATGATTCTTTCAGTGAATCAGAAAGTTTAGCGCTCAAGGAAATTGTCAAACAGTCTGGTTCTACATTATATATATTATTGTTAGCTATTTATAACGTTACGTTAGCAAAATACTCTAATCAGGAAGATATTGTGGTAGGATCTCCAATTGCAGGAAGATCTCATTCCGATTTGGAGCATATTATCGGAATGTTCGTAAATACTATTGCACTTCGAAATTACCCAAATAAAGATTTAACGTTTTCGAACTTTTTAAATCAGGTGAGGGAAAACACACTTGAAGTGTACGATAATCAGACCTATCAGTTTGAAGATATAGTCGAGAAACTTGATGTTGTACGAGATTTAAGTAGGAATCCGCTGTTTGACACCATGTTTATTTTCCAAAACTTACGTGACCAAGAAAAGAAACCTCGATCTATTAAAGGATTGGAGATTTCGCGGTTTGGAACAGATGTTACCACTTCAAAATTTGACCTTACGTTAGAAGCTTGGGAAAATGCTGATCAATTATCATTTAGTCTTACCTATGCCACAAAACTTTTTAAAAGTGAAAGTATAGAACGTTTTGCAGAGCATTTTAAGCAAGTTGCGCGTGAAATTATTCAGAATCCAGATTTGAAGTTAGCTTCGGTTCAATTGCTTTCTGATAACGAAAAGAAATTGGTATTAGAGGATTTTAATAATACTTATTTAGAGTACGATCATAGCTTGAATGTTCTTGGGTTATTTAAAAAACAAGTGAAAAATAACCCTGAAAAGATTGCTCTTCATTTTGAGGATCAGCAAATCACTTATCAAAATTTAGATGAGAAATCTAATGGTTTGGCAAATGTTCTGTTGGATGAAGGTGTGACAAAAGCGACAATTTTACCAATTATGGTAGATCGATCGGTTGACATGGTGGTGGCTCTTTTAGCAATTTTAAAAGCAGGTGCAGCTTATGTGCCTGTGGATCCGAAATATCCTGCTGATCGAATTAAATACATGATTAGTAATAGTGATGCTCAGTTTATTCTATGCTCTGAAGCTTACGCTGGAAATTTAGAAGAAGTTGATGTCAAAACTATTGTGCTTGAGCAACTTATTGAAAAGGCGGATAAATCGACAAACGAGATTTCTAATTTAGAAATTGAGGCAAGTCAATTAGCATACGTTATTTATACTTCAGGTTCCACCGGTTTACCTAAAGGTGTTTCCATTACTCATGGTAACCTTACTTCGCTCTTGCATTGGGCGTTGGATGAGTTTAGTTCTCTTAAGGCGGACACACTTTTTGCAGCAACCTCGTATTCCTTTGATTTATCTATATATGAATTGTTTTATGGATTAGTGTCTGGTAAAAAAATCCGATTACTTCAAGACGGTACGGAGATTCCAAAATACTTATCCTCAGAAACTAAAATATTGTTGAATACAGTACCAAGTGTTGTATTGCAGTTGGTCGAGTCTCAATGTGACCTTTCCAATGTAGTTGGAATTAATATGGCGGGTGAACCCATTCCGTTAAAAATTAAAGAACAGCTGGACCTTGATAATATTGTGGTTCGTAACTTGTATGGACCATCTGAGGATACTACGTATTCTACCCATTACTTAATTAAAGATGTAGACGCTAGACAAGTTGTAGGTAAGCCTATTGCGAATACGAAAGCTTTTGTATTAGATTCCGATCAGAATCTGTTAGGAATTGGAATTCCAGGAGAACTTTATTTATCTGGTGAAAGTGTAACACAAGGCTATTTGAATAATGATCAACTTACGGCTGAACGATATGTAACTTATAACCATATTTCAGATGAACGCATGTACAAAACCGGAGATTTGGTTCGATGGCTTGAAAGCGGAGATTTAGAATATTTGGGAAGAATAGATCAACAAGTTAAAATAAGAGGGTTTAGAATTGAATTGGAGGAAATTCAAAATCAACTTGAAGCCCTTAACAATATTGATCAAGCGGTTGTAATCGTCTCTGAGAATGGGAGTAGAGATAAACAGTTGGGAGCTTATTTTACTAGTTCAAAGTCATCTGTAGAAATTGGTGAAATAAGGAGCTTACTTGGTAATAAATTACCTTCGTATATGATTCCAATGTTCTTCATGCAATTGGGTGAAATACCAAGAACTCCAAATGGAAAAATAGATAAAAAGGCACTTCCAAAAGGGTCTTTTGAGACGTTAAGTAAATTAGTTGTGGAACCAGAAACTAAGTTGCAAGCGACAATAGCAGAGATTTGGTCGGAGGTTCTAGGTGTTGAAAAAGTAGGAATAGAGGATAATTTTTATGAGTTAGGAGGACATAGTTTAATGGCTATGCAAGTAGTATTAAGAATTTCCTCACAAACTAGTTTAGACGTACAGTTAAGTGATTTGTTTCATGCAAAAACTGTTAAGGAATTAGCGGAGCGGTTAGAAAACAAAGGAAATGATTCTGTTTCTGTGGAGTTAACCACCATTGATAAGGCAGATTACTATGATGTTTCCCATGCACAAAAAAGGTTATGGTTTTTAGCTCAACTTAATGAAGCCAATAATGTGGCATATAATATGCCAGCAGCATTTATATTGACAGGTGACTTGGACACAGAGGCTTTCAAAAAAGCGTTCGGATCGTTGGTAGAACGACATGAGATTTTAAGAACCGTATTTATTCAGGTAGATGGCCAACCTAAGCAGCAAGTAAACGATTTTAAAGGTTTTGAAATAAATGAACTTGATTTAACAGGAAGTAACGACCCGCAAGAAGAAGCAAAAAAGATGGCTTCAAGTAATGCTCAGACTCCATTTGATATGGAAAAAGGACCATTGATGAGAGTGACGTTGGCAAAGCTAGAAGATTCAAAATACTTATTCCTTTTTGCAATGCATCATATAATTAGTGATGGTTGGTCACTCGACTTGTTAATCAAAGAAGTTATTACCTTTTACAATTATCATACGGGTGTTACGAGTAAAATTCCAGCAGATTTAAGTTTGCATTATAAGGATTTTGCTGCTTGGCATAATGCTCTTCTTGAACAAGATGAGCAAAAAGTTCATGAAGCATATTGGAAGGAGAAAATGTCAGGTTCATTACAAACCTTAAAGCTCCCATATGATAAGCTGAAAGACAAAAATACGGGCATGCAAGGAGGTAAGCTGAGTTTTCAGTTGGATGAGAATATCACCTCAAAAATTCGCGAAATAGCGAGATTAAATAGCACAACTCCATATAATGTAGTATTGGGCAGCCTCTATATTTTGCTTTACAAGCTGACTAGTCAGAATGACTTGATTATAGGTTCTCCAGTCGCAGGTAGAATTGACGAGAAATTAGAAAACCAGATTGGATATTATTTAAATACATTAGCACTTCGCACTGTGATTGACAGTAATGATTCTTTTGAGAGTCTGCTGAATAATACCATTGCCACGGTGTTGGAAGCTCAAGATCATCAAATTTATCCTTACGATAAATTAGTTTCAGACTTGAAAATTAAAAATCCACATTTATCGAATGGACTTTTTAATGTTGGATTTACTTGGGGTGTTGAACAAGTGAATACGGAGTCTTCTAAAGAAACTATTGCAAGTGATTTAACCATGCAACGTTTCGGTGACCGTCAGGATATCGCCAAATCGGACCTCTGGTTTTATGGTAGCGATTATGGCAAGAGTATCGGGCTTTTTGTAGTGTATAACACAGGACTTTTTGAAGGACAAAAAATGCAGATGCATATGGACTTATTTAAAACCATTATTAATAAGGTTTTGGAAGATCCGAAAGCAATTGTTAGTGAAGTAATAAAAACCGAACAAAATAAACCTAAGCGAAAATCTAAACGACAACGTGGAGGGTTTGATTTTGATTAAAAAATAAGTGAATTAAAAGGTGGAAAATAAATGAAATCTTATCCACCATAAAAGTTGAAAGAATGACTAAACTATATTTAAAACCAAACGTTGTACCAGAACCGTTATTTGACAAATGGTACGCGTGGTCACATCTAATTTCACCAGCTACAGCAGCAATGAATTTAGTGGATCGACACATTAAAATTATGAATTCATATATACAAGCTCCGCATATTCATGCAGCGGCTTGTAAAAACCCTAAGATGTTAGGAGGTCCTTTCATGGATTATGGAGGAAAACGTGTAGATGAAATTAAAGCACTTAAGGATAATACAACTTCTGATGCTTCAAGATTAGTTGAATTTTCGAATGCGATTCGTGAATTAGACGATATGTTGAAAAAGGAGGCAAAAGGATACTCCTTAGATCCATTGTATGAAAAAATTCCTGAAATATTACGTGGTTATGTAGAGTTGGTTTATGACTTAAACAGCAAGCCTACGTATAGGTTCTTTGAATCAATTTTATACCACAGCGAATTTTACAGAGAAGATTTACAGTCAGTGGCACTGTACCTTGTAGCCGATGATGAACGCCCGTTTATTTTGAGTACTCCTCAACTTGGTGGAGACCATATTCTGGAGTTAAACTTGCCTTTTGCACATAAGGGATGGGACGAGCTATTTAAAATGAAACGCGAACCTCAAACCTTTGACTATATCAAGCAGGCATTGGAAATAAAACCAGAGCAAGAAGATTTGTTTAGAACGTTTTTTACGGAAGAAGCTCCAAAATCGTATGAGAAATATGAAGGAGAAGGAATTCGAACACGCTATTTTGGCCATGCTTGTATCTTGGTTGAAACTAAAGATGTTTCCATTCTAGTGGACCCGGTACTTAGTTACTACGGGTATGACTATGATATTGCTAGGTATACCTATGCACAACTACCAGAAGAAATTGATTACGTACTAATTACACATAATCATCAAGATCATATTCTCTTTGAGACGATGTTACAGATTCGCCATAAGATTAAAAATATCGTTGTACCGAGAAATGGAGCAAGTTCGTTGCAGGATCCGAATTTAAAACTGATGTTCAATGCCGTTGGCTTTAATAACGTAATTGAGTTGAGCGATCTCGAAGTGTTGGAGAAGGATGATGTTACTATTACTGGTTTCCCATTTATAGGAGAGCATTCCGATTTGGATATTGCCTCTAAACTTTCATATAAAGTTGATGCGGGTCAATTTAGTATAGGTTTTATGGCTGATGCGTGTAATATTGAACCATATCTTTACAAACATGTTCAGAAGATAATTGGTGATTTAGATGTGTTGTTTCTAGGAATGGAGTGTGAAGGAGCTCCACTTACTTGGTTATATGGCCCATTGCTTACTGAACCATTGGATCGCGATAAAGACCAATCTCGTAGACTTGCTGGATGCAATTACCCTAGAGCACAGGATTTGGTGGATCGTTTTAAACCACAATCAGTATTTGTTTATGCTATGGGACAAGAACCTTGGTTGAATTATATAATGAGTGTTAAATACGCCGACGATTCAAGTCCAATCGTGGATTCAAACAAGTTAATTAAGGAATGCAAAGCCAAAGGTATTGAGGCTGAGAGGTTATACGGTGAAAAGGAAATATTCTACCGTAAAACCGTAGAGGCTTAGTTATATTTTAAGAGAACAACAAACCAACTTAGGAAAAGGTATTCAAATGGATCAGAATGTTGATATTGCTGGAATAGAGGAGTTTTGGCTGGATAAACTTGCAACCCCGTTAAATCATTTTGGATTTTTGCATAAGCACTCACCTTCTAGTGAGTCTAATGCTTCTCAAACACTAAATGTTTCTTTAAAGGATTCAATAGATATAGAGAAGTTGTTGCAGGTTTGTCAGGAAGACGAACTTAATATCTTCACGTATTTTCTATGTGCTATTCATATCGTAATGAATAGGTATACCAATGAAGAAGATTTTTTAGTTGGGACCAGTTCTTTTCAACTTGAGGAGGACGATGCAGCTAATGGGTTGTTGTTATTTAAAAATGTTGCAGAACTTAATGTTCCGTTCAAGCAACTGTTAAAATCCACTCTAGAGGAGGTTGAAGAAGCATATGACCATCAAGAAAATAGTTATGATGGTATCGCAGAAAAACTAAAAATCCGTCAGCAGGTAGAGTTGAGCTCCTATTTGAATGTAGCATTCTTAATAGAAGGCGTCAATGAAATGACCGAAAACATAGATCAATTTGATTTAGTGATAACATTAAGTGAAAATTATGATCAATTTACTGCGTCTTTCAAAGAGCTAGAGGTAACAAAAGTAGAAGCGTTTTTAAAACACGTTGCGCATATTGCTGGCCAGGTTACAAAAGATTTATCACAGTCCGTAAACACGCTTTCGTTAGCTAACGAGTCTGAAATTTATCAGATCTTAAATGAGTTTAATGGAGCGATTAATGAAATAGAAAATGAGACGGTAGCTGAGCGATTTCAAAAGATGGTTACGAAATATCCTGACCATATCGCTGCTCAATTTGGATCTACCAAACTTACTTATCAGCAACTAGACCAGTATTCCAATGATGTGGCTCATTATTTTATTGAGCACTGTCAGGTTCAACCCAACGATATGATTGGGATTATGATTCCTCCTTCCGATCAACTAATTATAGGGATGTTGGGAATTATAAAGTCAGGAGCAGCCTTTGTACCTATAGATCCAGAAAATCCACAAGACCGAATTGAATTTATTCTTCAAGACAGCAACCCTAAGGGGATCATTGTAGAGTCTGATAGTATGTTTTCACTTGGAGACTATCAAGGTCACATTTTTGCGATAGATATCCAGTTGGACATGCTTGAGGCTAGTTCGGAAGCACCTCAAATTAGTACAGGTATAAACGACGCTTTATACGTGATTTATACTTCAGGTACCACTGGTAAACCTAAAGGAACTATTATTAATCAGAGGTCTTTTCTTAACTACATTCAATGGTTAACTAAGACTTATGATCTAAATGAAAAAGATAGCTCAGTTTTACTTTCTTCATATGCTTTTGATCTTGGCTATACTTGTTTATGGGGAGCTCTATTGAACGGAGGAAATATTCACTTAGTAGGAAATGAATTACGCAAGAACCCAGACGATTTAATCGAGTATTTATCTGAGCAACAAATTACGTTCTTGAAAACAACGCCATCACTTTTTGGTATGATGGTTTCAGCTTCAAATCTTAATAAATTGAAGGATGCTCCTATGAGTTTGATCCTATTGGGGGGAGAGGAGTTTAGAATAGAAGATGTTGAGCATTATCGTTCTGTGAATTCTGATACAACCTTTGTGAATCATTATGGTCCAACGGAGACTACGATTGGAACTATAGCACATACGATAGAAAACGAGGGGCAATGGGATGGTTTTAAGAAGAATCCTGTAATTGGAGTGCCTATAGAAAATGCTCAAATCTATATTTTAGATCACTACGGTAACTTAGTTCCAAAGGGAGTTTCAGGTCAAATTTTTGTGGCAGGAAACGGACTATCAAAAGGTTACTTGAATCGACCTGAATTAAGTGCGGAAAAGTTTCTGGATAACCCATTTATTGAAGGTAGCCAGTACTATGGAACGGGTGACTTAGGCGTTTGGACGGAATTAGGAACTATACAGTTTCTAGGACGAGCAGATGATCAGGTTAAAATACGAGGATATCGTGTTGAAACAGGAGAAGTAACGGTCGCAATGAACAGTCATGATCAAATTACTGATTCAGTAACTATAGCGATAGATTCAAGTGCAGGAGGTAAAGAACTAGCAGCTTATTTTGTGAGCGATTCAAATGATTTAGGTGTTGGTGAATTACGGGAGTTTCTTACTCCACTGTTGCCTGAATATATGATTCCAACCTATTTTGTTCCTGTTAACTCCATTCCAGTTACATCCAATGGAAAAGTTGATAAGAAATCATTGCCAGATCATACTGGAGCGTTAGGAAGCGAAGTTGATTTTGAAGGAGCACGAAATGAAAGGGAAGAAATACTAACCGAGGTTTGGGAGGATGTTCTAGGTAGAACTAGCATTGGAGTAAACGATAACTTTTTTGTTTTAGGAGGAGATTCTATTAAGTCGGTCCAAATTGCTTCTAGGTTGTTGAAGTATAATTTGAAAATGGAGGTTGCTGATATTTTTGACTATTCAACCATTGCTGAATTAGCTCCTCAACTTCGAGAATCGAATATTCAAATAGAACAATCAGCAGTTTCTGGTATTGTGCCTCTTACACCAATTCAAAACTGGTTTTTTGATAGTAAATTCACCGAGCAGCACCATTTCAATCAATCTGTTGCGGTACATTTTAAAACAGGAATCTCTGGTGAATACTTAAATCAAATTTTCACTAAAATAACCGAGCATCACGATGTTATTCGGTCAAGATATTCCTTTGAATCAGGTCAGGTAAAGCAGGAAATTTTAAAACCAGAAGAAGGAACTTTTTATACGATTCATGAAAGTGATTTTACCAATGTAGAAAATGTTCATGATGCAATTCGGGAAAAGGCTGTTGAAATTCAGTCAGGAATTGATTTGGAGCATGGGCCTTTGTTGCATATAGGATATTTTAAAACGGAAGAAGGAGATCATGTTTTAATCGTATTACATCACCTTGTAGTAGATGGGGTGTCTTGGAGAATCCTTTTAGAAGATTTGAAAATAGCTTTTGGGCAATTAACCAATGGCGAGCAGATTTCTTTTCAAGATAAAACTAGTTCCTTCCTAAAATGGGCAAATGCCCTGAAGGAATATGCCAGCAGTAATACTATTGTTCAAGAAGTTGCTTATTGGAAAGGTTTAGAGCAAAAAGAAATCTCAAAACTTGAGAAAAAATCAGATAAACCATCCAAACTTAAAGATCTTAAACGGGTGAAAGTGAGTCTTTCTAAAGAAGAGACTCAACGCCTTCTTGAAAAAACGAATCATGCCTATAACACAGAGATTAATGATTTGTTGATGTCTGCATTGTCCATTGGGTTTAATAAGTGGAATGGGTTTGAGAACTTGTTAATTAGATTGGAAGGACACGGCCGTGAAAATATTTCAGATGAGGTTGATGTTACCAGAACCGTAGGTTGGTTTACCTCTTCGTACCCTGTGGTTTTAGGTTATAGCCAAGAAGGAATTGGGAACCATATAAAAAGAACCAAAGAAGCCTTAAGACGAATTCCAAATAAAGGAATTGGTTATGAAATTATTAAATACCTTACTCCAGACGAGCATAAGCAAGATTGCAAATTCACCCTTAAACCAGAAGTTAATTTTAATTACCTAGGGCAGTTTGACGGTGTAGTTTCCAATAAAAAGGATGGCGAAAAGCAAGAGCCTGCTTTTGGGATTTCAGGAATGCCAACTGGAAATTCAATAAGTCCTAATTCTGAAAATAATTATGCCTTAAATATTACAGGCATGATTGCAAGTGGTAAGTTGAGTTTTGATATTGGATTTGCAACCACGGATTTTGATCAAGAACAAATTGATGTTTTAGCAGATTCTTTCAAATCAGGAATGATTGAAATAATTGAGCATTGTTCTGAAAAACAAGAAAGAGAAAAGACTCCTTCGGATTTTGCTGATTTAACTCTTGATTTAGCTGATTATCAAAAAATTGTAAGTCACGTACAATCTACTGTTCCTGATTTAAATTTGGAAAAAGTATATGCTCTTTCGGCGATGCAAGAAGGAATGCTTTTTCATTATTTAATGGATAAATCGGAAGACCCTTATTACCGACAACTTTCGTTTAATCTCAAAGGGCGTTTGGATGTAAACCTGATTCAGCAGTGTTTAGATGACTTATATAAAAGACATGAAGTGCTTCGAACTTTATTTGTCTATGAAAACATTCCTAATCCTCGTCAAGTTATTTTGGAAGGGAGAACTTCTCCAGTACAACTTCATGACATTTCAGATCAAGACTCAGCATTTATTGACGTTTTAGTAGATGAGCATAAAACCTCAGATCAACAGCGTGGTTTTGAACTTTCCGAGGATTCTTTGTTTCGAATTAATCTTGTTAAAATAAGCGAAAGTGAATACGAGTTAATTTGGAGCTATCATCATATCATTATGGATGGTTGGTGTCTGGGGATAATAATTTCTGATTTTTTCGAAATGTATTATTCCAAACTATACGAAAGAGAATTAGATTTACCGAAGACCTACCCATATAGTGAATACATAAAATGGTACAATCGTCAGGATAAACTTTCCGCAATAAACTATTGGAGAGATTACCTCAAAGAATATCAAACGCCTTCTCAGGTTCCAATGTTCAAACCTGAAGTTGTCCCGGATATAAAAAGAGGTACGTACAAATTTAGTTTAAATGAAGAGTTAACGAACAAACTTAAAGAGTTTGCAAGTTTGCATCAAGCTACGTTGAATACCGTTTTTCAAGCAGCATGGTCAGTTTTGCTGAGTAAATACAATGGTTCGGATGATGTTGCTTTTGGTTCTATTGTCTCTGGTAGACCAACAGAAATAGAAGGTATCGAGAAAATGCTCGGGCTTTTTATTAATGCAATTCCTGTTCGAGTAAAAACCGGAGGTGATATACCTTTTAATAAGTTGGTCAAATCTATACAGGAAGGGGCATTAGAGTCTGGAAAGTATGATTTTGCTCCTCTGGTGGATATTCAGGCAAACTCTGAATTGAAGCAGGACCTGTTTGACCATATTATTATCTTCGTAAACTATCCTTTAGAGCAGGAAGTAGAGGAATCGGGTAACTCAAAAGAAGATGGTTTAATTCAGAATGTAGACGTAGTTGAACAGACTTCATACAACTTTGATATCCGTGTAATCCCTGCTAAAGAGTTTAAGGTAGAGTTTACCTATGATCCTCATTTATTTACTTCTAAGGTGTTTGAAGGAATTAAGGATCATTTCACTAAAATTATTCGTGAGGTTACCGCGGTTCCAGATCTTCTTGTAGATGAAATTAAGTTATTAACAGACGAGGATGAATTGTATCTGTCCGCTGATTTTAACCAATCTTATTTTGAATATGATAACTCGAAGAATATAGTTCAGTTGTTTGAATCAAGTGCGGAACAACATTCAGACAAAACAGCCTTATCTTTTGAGGGAGTTGAACTCACCTACAAAGAATTGAATGAGCGGGTTAACAAAGTTGCATCACATTTGACCTCTACTGGAGTTGGGAAAGGAGACCTCGTCGGACTTATGTTAGAAAGATCGGAACGATTAGTAATAGGTATCCTAGCCATATTAAAAGCAGGTGCAGCTTACTTACCGATTGATCCAGATTATCCAACAGAGCGTATAAACTACATGTTGCACGATAGTGAGACCTCTTATTTGTTGTTGGAAAAAGAGCTTGACAGGGAGGTAATTTATTCGGGGCATGAAATTCAGATTGAAGCAGGGCTAAATACTGAAGTAACTGCTAACCCAAATGTTGAGATTGGTTTGGATGCTTTGGCATATGTTATTTATACTTCTGGATCTACCGGGAAACCAAAAGGAGTTCAATTAGAACACCGAAATGTGACGAGTTTTAATGCCAATATGGAATATCGTTTTGGACTCTCCAGTACAGATACCATGTTAGCCATTACCACCGTTACTTTTGATATTTCGGTACTTGAAATAATATGCTCACTGCTGAATGGAATGACGGTTGAACTTGCATCTACCCAGTCAGTAAATAACCCTGAAACTTTAGCGAATAAAATTTCAAGCGGAAGTGTAACAGCTTTACAAATTACACCTTCCAGATTGCAGTTGCTTCTAGATCAATCAGGAACCAAAGTTCTGGAACAGTTGAATGTCCTTTTGGTAGGAGGAGAAGCAATGTCACAGCCATTGTATGAATCCTTAATTCAACTTGAAAATATAGACATATTCAATGTTTATGGACCTACAGAAGCCACTATATGGAGCTCAACTGCTCAACTTAAACCAGGCGGATTAAACATTGGTCAACCTTTGTTCAATGAGCAAATGTACATACTTGATGAGGCTAGTAATTTGGCCCCAATTGGAGTTCAAGGGGAATTGTGCATCGCTGGTGAAGGTTTGGCTCGTGGTTATTTAAATAGACCAGAATTGACTACTGAACGGTTTATTACTAATCCATTTAATCCTGCTGAAAGATTATATAAAACCGGTGATTTAGCCAGATGGCTCCCATCAGGTGAAATAGAGTTTTTTGGAAGAAAAGACGATCAGGTTAAATTAAGAGGATACCGAATTGAATTAGGCGAAATAGATTCTGAAATACGAGAGGTAAAAGGAGTTACGGATTCTATTACTTTGATAAAAGAAGATGCATCTGGTCAAAAAGTGCTATGTAACTATTATACTACGGATAACCAGATTGAAGGTAATCAAATTCGAGAATACCTAAATGGTAAATTGCCGACTTACATGGTGCCAACATACTTTATGTTGCTGGATGTTTTTCCTTTAATGAGCAGTGGTAAGGTAAATCGAAAAGCATTGCCAGAACCTTCATTTGAGTTGATAAATATTGGCTCTGCTATTGTGGAACCATCTACTTCCCTAGAAGTAGAACTTCGAAAAGTGTGGTCTAAAATTCTCTATTTGCCAGAACACCAGATAAGTGTAACGGATAACTTTTTCGAAATAGGAGGACATTCGTTAAAAGCGATGCAATTGGTAAGTGAAGTGCAACGTAATTTGGGAATGAAATTATCAGTAGTAGATGTATTTGATTTTCCATCTATTAAGGCAATGGCGGAAAACTGGAACTTAGTTGAAGCTAGCGGTGATAACGAAAATATCCTTCAGGCAGGAGCTCTGGATTCATATCCTGTTACTTATTCTCAGCAGAGGATTTATGTTCTTAGTCAGATGGCTCCTAACTCAACCGTGTATAACATGCCCGGTATTTTTGAGGTTGAGGGTATTCTTGATCTCGATAAGTTTAATTACACTATCGAGAAGCTAATAGAACGACATGAGCCCCTTAGAACCTCCTTCTTTTTAGATGGGGATGTACTGATGCAAAAAGTGCATTCACTTGAAAATGTGAATATTCAATCTGAGTATCGCGAAATAGCTAAAGAAGAAGTAGACAGATCGTTACAGACTTTTGTTAGACCTTTTGATTTAGAAAAGGATGAACTTTTTCGAGTACTTATATTAAAAGTTGAAGACGGTAAATTTATTCTGGCCTTCGATATGCACCATATCATATCCGATGGTGAGTCCGTAAAGAATTTATTTAATGATTTTGTTAAAATATATTCTGGAGCAGAATTAGAACCTCTTAAAGTTCAAATTAAAGATTACGCTAGTCAGTTTAGCAAAGAGAAATTAGTGGAATCTCAGGCCTATTGGTTGGATAAGTATGCCGATCAAATTCCTGTACTGGAACTCCCCACAGATTTTGTTAGACCAAAAGTAAAGCAATTTGAAGGAGCACGTTGTGAAATTCAGTTGGAGCGTGACACCAGTGCAAAACTAAAGGAGCTTATTACTCAGAATCAGGTGACTCCATTCATGTTTTTTGTTGGAGTATATAAAATCCTCCTTTCAAAATATAGCGGACAAAGAGATTTAATAATCGGTTCTCCAATATCGGGCAGAACCAATTCCGATTTACTTCCTTTAGTTGGAGCGTTTGTAAATACCTTGGCTATAAGAACTCAAATTGATTATGGGTCAAGTTTTAAACAGTTTTTAGAGCGTTTAAAAGCAGTTTTGCTACAAGATTACAAGTATCAAGATTATCCATTCGACGCCTTAGTGGATGAGTTGAATTTGGAAAGAGAACCGTCTAGAAACCCCTTGTTTGATGTCATGCTGATGTACGCTAAATTTAATGATAGCGGTAATCGATCTTCTAATGGGGAACTCAAATATGGTAATTATCAGTATAACACAGGTAATGCTAAGTTTGATCTGTCTTTGGATGTTGTAGAACGTGATTCGGACTTTACGCTAAGGATGGATTATTCCAAGTCGTTATTTACTGAAGATACGGTAATGGATTACTTAAATTCTTTAATTGCCATTATTCAGCAGGTTATCAATAGTCCAGAAATTGCAATCCGTGATTTACAGGTTATTACTGAAGAAGATCGTGAACTGCAGATTAACGAATTAGGTAAAGGAACTCAAGTTGAAATACCACAAGCTACTTTAGTGGAACTGTTTGAGAAACAAGTTGAGGAATCACCAAATGATGTGGCCATCGAGAGTCATGATAGAAAGTTGACTTACTCTGAGTTAAACCTGAAAGTGAACGGTCTTGCAAATAACCTTATTAATATTGATGTTCAAAAAGGGGATCTCGTTGGAGTATTAATGGACCGTTCGGTCGAGATGGTTTCAGCATTATTGGCAATTCAAAAAGCAGGTGCAGCATACCTTCCAATTGACCCTGATCTTCCCCAAGAACGACTAGATTATGTAATTCAAGATAGTGGTATAAAACATTGTGTGACGAATTCAATCCTTGATGCAAAACTATCTCAGGGAATAAACAGTGTGGTTGTAAATGATCTTGAGAATATAGATCCTTTACAAGGTTTTGATAAAGTGTCATTGTCTTCAGAAGATCTAGCCTATGTAATTTATACCTCAGGCTCAACAGGTAATCCTAAGGGCACTTTGATTCAACATAAAGGGGTGGTGAATAGAATTCTTTGGATGAAAGAGCAATACGATATTTCGAACGAAGATGTAATCCTGCAAAAAACGAATTACGCTTTTGATGTGTCTGTTTGGGAGTTCTTTATGACCTTGATCGTTGGAGCTAAACTGGTTGTTTGCGATAAAGAGGCGGTTTATGATCCTAAACTTTTGGTTGATACTATCGAAAGGCACAAGGTGACTACCTTACACTTTGTTCCAAGTATGTTAGATGTGTTTATTGATCATCTAGAAAATTCTGGGGTTGAAGAGGTACAATCTATTAAACAAGTTTTCTCAAGTGGAGAAGCATTGAAAGTGGATACGGTAGTACGTTTTCATCAGTTGTTGAATGCAGATTTACACAACCTGTACGGTCCAACGGAGGCTACTGTAGATGTTACCCACTTTGCAACCTCAAAAGAGGATACGGTCGTTCCGATAGGGAAGCCTGTTTGGAATACAGGATTATATGTATTGGATCAAGATTTAAACCTTCTTCCGACCGGAGCTGTTGGAGAATTACATATTTCAGGAATACAATTAGCTCAAGGTTATTTGAATCGTCCCGATCTAACCCAAGAAAAATTTGTCCAAAATCCATTCGATGCTGATTCGTTAGTTTACAAAACAGGAGATCTTGTGCGCTGGTCTAAATCAGGTGAATTGGAATATTTGGGACGTAAGGATACACAAGTAAAGATTAGAGGGCATAGAATTGAACTGGGTGAGATTGAACAAGTTCTTGAGGAGTTAGCAAACGTGGATAAAGCGATAGTGGTTTTCGATTCTAATCAGAATGGAGGAGAGCTCACAGCATATGCGGTGGCAACGAAAGAGGATTTGAATGGAGAAGAGTTAAAGTCCAGCCTAGCTTCGAAACTTCCGAACTACATGGTGCCTTCTAGATTCGTTTCAATTCCTGAAGTTCCTCTGACGCTAAACGGTAAGTTGAATTATCGTGCTTTAGAGAGCATTGGAACTGAATTAATCGCTCAAGAAAAATCTATTTTCGAGGAAGCGGAAGGAGAACTAGAAATTAAGGTGCGCAATATTTTCGCCAGAACGCTAAAGGTTTCACCAGAGGAAATTAGTGTTAATTCTGACTTTTTTGAGCTGGGAGGTCATTCGCTTAAAGCAATGCATTTAATTGGTGCAATTAGAAAAGAACTCAAAATCGAATTGCCAATTCTTGAGTTTTTTAAGAATGCTACCATTCGAAAAACAGCAGAATACCTTTCCCATAATGCCGTAGCTTCTGAATTTACTTATACAAGGGCAAGCGAGAAAGAAAAGTATTTAGCATCTCCAGGGCAAAGAGGCTTTTACTTATTTCAGCAAAAATATGCAGGAAGTACGTTGATGAACATCCCAATGATGCTCCCTCTTGGGGCAGATGTTGATTTGGAGAAAGTGGAGCAAATTATCAGCACTCTTATTGAAAGGCATGAAGCATTACGCACAAGTTTCTTTGAAGAAGAAGGAGATGTATATCAGAAAATTATTGCCCCAAAAGATGTGCGATTTGAGCTTAAGCATAAGAAGTTAGAAAAAGCAGATTTAAATGCCTTTTTTAGTAATTATGCTCGTTCATTTGACCTTGGGAAAGCTCCTTTGTTACGAGCGACAATGGTTGAAACATTATCGGACCAATTTTATCTTATCGTGGATGTGAGTCACCTTGTGTTCGACGGTAGTTCCATGAATGTAATCAAAGATGAGTTTTTTACACTTTGGAAAAACGAAGAATTGCCAGCCGTTGAAGCCCAATATAGAGACTTTTCCGAATGGCAACATCAACGATTTGAATCAGGACAATTTAATAAGCATGAGGAGTTTTGGCTAAAACATTTAGCTGCACCTATCAAGCAATTGTCTATTCCAACTGATTTTCCAAGATCACAATTTGGGGATTACAATGGTAAGCGATATGTATTTAGACTAGGTTCAAAGAGAACCAAGAAAGTCAATGATATGCTGCGAGATCAAAATGTAACCTTGTACATGCTCTTAATGGCTAATTTCAATATTCTTCTAAGTAAAATGTCAGGAGAAAAGGAAGTAGCGATAGGAACTTCAATTGCTGGAAGAAATCATTTTCAGTTTGAGAGAACCGTAGGGCTTTTATTGGGAACAATTATTCTTCGTAATTATCCAGAGTCGCATAAGTCGTTTGATAAATTCTTAAATGAAGTAAGAACTGCAGCACTTAAATCCTATGAATATCAGGATTACCCTTTTGATTTACTAATGGAACAATTGGAGGCGGAAATCCTACCTGGACGAAATGCCATTACTGATTTTGGACTGATGGTTCAGAACATGTATGAGAAGGATAATATGCAATTTTCATCAACCGATGAAGCTGTCATGGATTTCGAACACATCAAAGCGGTTTCGAAAATGGATATAACTCTATATGCTTATGAAAGTAAAGATAACATAGAGTTAGCGGTTGAATATAAATCTGGACTTTTTAAGGAAGAGACAATTCAATCCATGTTTGAATCCTTTGTTCATATGATGGACCAAGTGGTAGCTGCTCCAACTATGTCGATTGGAGATATCGTTTTAGGCAAAAATGATAAGCAATTACATGGCTTAACCCACGCTCAAAAGAGAATTTTTAACATTGAGCAGATTGTCAGTAATTCTGGAGTTAATAATACTCCATTTATAATGATTTACGATTATGTTGTGGACTTTGAGATTCTGGAGAAAGCTATTCGTCATGTAATAAACACAAACGATGGCCTTAGGTTGAGAACGATTCATATGGATCACTCTTTAGAAAGATATCAATATATAGAAGAGGAAACAGATTGGAAATTTGAACTAGCAGATTTTAGCAAAGATCCAGAAGGTTATGAAAAATGGCTCAAGGAATTAAGTTGTATGCCTTTGTACGGAGAAGACCAGACCTTGTTTTTAATGAAACCAGTTCTTCTTCCAGAAGGAAGGTCTGGTTATTATTTTAATGTACATCATTTAGTGGGAGATGGTTGGACTATTTTCCTAGTCGGACATCTGGTACATGTTGCTTATGAAGCTTTTCTGAAGGGTGAAGTGCCTAATTCTGAAACTCCATCGTATTTAGAATATTTGAAGGAGGAACGAGAATACCTAGCATCGCCCGAATTTGATTCAGATGGTAAGTTTTGGAGGGAATATCTATTTCCGTTACCAGAACCAATGAAACGAGTAATTCCTTCTTCAACAAACGGGAATGATTTGGTGGCTAAAACAATTGTTACTTCAGTTCCTGATACTCTTAGAAGTCAACTTTTGCAATTTATTGAAACGAATAAAAGTTCAATTCATAGAACAATGATGGCGGTACTAGCCGTCTATCTATCAAAAGTTGAAGATCGTAAAGAAGTGGTGATTGGAAGTGTAAATCACGGTAGAGATTCTGAAAAGAAGAGGAATACTTGCGGAATGTACGTGAGTACAGTGCCAGTTAAAGCGAAACTAGAAGATGATGAATCATTCTTGAACCTTGAATCAAAATTGGCGGGTGATATCAAGAATATTCTCAAGAATCATTCAAAATATCCGTTTGATTTATTAACAGAAGATATTCGGAAACTAACAGGTGAATCTCCAAACTATCTCCTTGATCTTAATTTGATTACGCATCCAGATGTACGTGAAAAGCGTTTTGAAATTAGGCATGCCCATCCTGGTGCTGATAGTAGTGCGTTAACCATTCATATTAATGCTAGTAATAGAAATATTAATGGTTTACTTGAATTGAACTGGTCGTATCAGACAGGAGTGTTTGACGAAGAGCGTATTTTAGAATTCCATAAGGGCTATATGCTAGTGCTTGAGCAGTGCCTAGCAAATAATGGTAGTGCAGAGATCGGAAAAATGAGCCTGCTTACCGAAGACGAAAGGCAGCTGGTTGTCAATGGATTTAATTCAAACGCTGTTGAATTTGAAAATATTGGGTCATTTGTGGATGAATTTCAGGCTCATGCTAAGAGAACGCCGGATGCAATAGCAGTTGTTTTTAAAGAAAAGGCTTTAACGTATCGTCAACTAGATGAGAGTTCAAATCAGTTTGCTAATTACTTGATCGAAGAGTTTGAAGTTCAGAAAGGCGAGATAGTTCCAATATTACTGAATAGATCTGAGCAAGTTTTAATTGCTTCTCTGGCCGTTTTAAAAACCGGTGCGGGTTATTTGCCAATAGATCCAAAATATCCACAAGATAGAGTACATTTTTTATTAGAGGATTGTGATTCAAAGTTATCGATCACAGAGGATTCTTTAAAGTCACTCATCGGCGAATCTAAGGTTGTTTTAATCGACGATAATGGCTGGCAATCTTGTAGTGACAAACAACCACCAGTAAAAGTTAATTCAGAGGATTTAGCCTATGTAATATACACGTCAGGATCAACTGGTAATCCTAAGGGAGTGTTAAACCAGCATGGCAGTTGGGTTAAGTTGGGAAGAGCGTTAGTTGATCAGTATAATTTTAATAAAGAGAATACGGTCTTGCAATTGGCAAGTTTTGCATTTGATGTATTTGCACAAGACATGCTTCGTACTTTGGCAGTTGGAGGAAAAATGGTTATCTGTCCAGACGAGCATAAGTTGGAGCCAGATGAATTAATAAAATTGGCTCAATCCTATAGTGTTTCATTCATTGAATCTACTCCAGGACTTATAGTCCCATTGATGGATTACATTTATGAAAACGAGATAGATCTTCCTAAATTGAAAATGGTAGTTGCGGGAGCTGATGCTTTTCCTACTGCGCATTATAACCGAATTCTTGAGCGATTTGGGGATAAACTAAGAATCATTAATAGCTATGGTGTTACAGAATGTACGATAGATAACTCGCATTTTGAATCGAAAGAACTGTTATCCGAAAAACTGAATTACGTTCCTATTGGGAAGCCATTACGTAATAATAAGTTTTATATAGTTGATTCCAACCTTAATCCTGTTCCAGTAGGTGTTTTTGGAGAACTATGCGTTGCTGGTAATTCGGTAGGGCAGGGTTATTATAAACGTCCAGAACTTACTGCAGAGAAATTTGTGCCTAGTCCGTTTGTGGAAGAAGAAAGAATGTACCGTACAGGTGATTTAGCAAGATGGCTTTCGGACGGGAATGTTGAGTTTATAGGCCGTTTGGATTTTCAAGTTAAGATTCGAGGTTACAGAATTGAAACAGGTGAAATAGAGAATGCTATTTTAAATGTTGATGGCGTTAAACAAGCAGCTGTTAAAGCGTTTAGAGACGATTCTCAGGAGCTATTTATTTGTGGGTATTATAGTGGTGCAGTTTCGGAAAATGAGATTAAGGAAGCACTTAATAAAAAGCTACCTGATTATATGGTTCCTGCCGTAATAGTTCGAATGGAAAAGTTTACTCTTTCAGCGAATGCTAAAATAGATCGTAAGCAGCTTCCAAAGCCTTCTTTGAATTTAACGTTAGAACTTAAAGCAGCTTCAAATTTGACGGAGGAAAATTTAAGCTCAATTTGGAAAGAAATATTACATCTTGAGCAGGTTGGTGTTGATCAGGACTTTTTTGAACTAGGAGGGCATTCGCTTAAGGCCAATGTGCTTGCCAACAAGATTCATAAAACCTTTAATGTTAAAGTTACTCTTGCTGATATCTTCTCAAATTCCACCATCGAAACGCTGGCGACTAAAATTAGAAGCCTTGATCAAAAGAATTTTGAAAATATTAAAAGGCTTGATAAACAGGAATATTATGATGTGTCTTATGCCCAGAAAAGATTGTGGTTGTTAGATAAAATGCATGGTAAACCTTCAAGTTTATATAATATCTACGTTTCAATTGAATTAATTGGGATAATCGATGTTGAGATACTTAAAATGGCTTTCAAGCAACTAATCGAACGGCATGAAGTATTTAGGACCAAGTTTGTCGAAAAGGATCATGTTCCTATGCAACAGGTCTTTGATGACGTGCCTTTTGAGTTAGATGTTGTTGATTTAACCGATAGGAAGGTTGATAAAGATCTTCTTCAAGAGCAAATAGCTTTGTCGGAATCTCATGAATTTAATTTAAGCGAAGACTTTTTATATCGTTTTAAGTTGATTCGAGTATCTGAGAAAGATAATTATTTGTTGATCAATATGCATCATATTATTTCTGATGGATGGTCGATGCGTGTAATGTTTAATGAACTTATACAACTTTATAGCACTATAAAAACAGGAAGATCCAGTGATCTTAAACCGTTGGAAATTAGCTATAAAGATTATGCATCATGGCATAATAATTTGTTAGTAGGTGAAGATGGACAACAACTCAAATCTTATTGGGGAAATAAATTAGGCGAAAAGGTAGCACGGTTAAAAATACCAATGGATTTTGAACGGAATAGTGAAGCCAGTTCGGAGGCAGGCGTGAAGCGTTTTAGTTTTTCAGAGGAGCAGTATAATCAAATACAAGAGTTGAGTAAACGTCATCAGGTAAATACTTATGCGTTCATGACTTCGATCTTCAAAGTGTTTTTTGCCAAATTAACAGGTCAGCAAGAGATTGTTTTTGGAAGTACCATTGCAGGAAGAGATCATGAAAATTTGGAAAACCAAATAGGATTGTTTGTAAATACCTTCTTGCTCAAAGATAACATAGGATTAGACGAAAGTTTCTTGTCCGTTCTGAAGAAAGTCCGAAATACAATATTGGAGGCAGCAGAGTATGGCAGTTATCCATTCGATAAGTTGGTAGAGGTTTACGAGCCAGCTCGCGAAGGTACTAGAAACCCTCTGTTTGATGTGCTGCTAAGCATGGTGACAACCAATGCTAATCAAAATGAAGTGAATAGCGGTGAGAATCAATTGGATCTTAAAGCAGGCTTTATGAAAAGAGGTAGATCGACAGCCAAATTTGATTTAACGTTCAATGTTTTTGAAGGAGCTGAGTTGGTTTACGAAATAGAATACAAAATTGGTTTGTTTAAGGAAGAGAGTATTGATCAAATGATATCGTCCATTAACCAAATTATTGAAGAAATATTGGCAAATCCTAAGGTTACAATTTCACAAATTAATGTGTTTTCGAATCTCGAAGAATCTGAGTTTGATGAAGAATTGGATTTTGGATTTGATATTTAACGTGATTTCGGGTGAAAAGTCTACTTATTTGGTTGAATTTTAAAATATTTTTAGTTCACCCATTGCAGGTAAATAAAAAGGTGTTATGTTTGCACCTCAAATCGCGGGATGGAGCAGATGGTAGCTCGTCGGGCTCATAACCCGAAGGTCACAGGTTCGAGTCCTGTTCCCGCTACT
>JAHDFW010000013.1 GCA_020627945.1 Cytophagales bacterium | reverse complement strand
CAAAACCAGCTTGGCAACGTATGATTGTAATGCTTGGTGGTATTATAGTAAATACTATAGCGGGTGTTATTATCTTTATTTTGACTCTTTTTGTATATGGTGAAACTTACACTCCTTTATCTGAAATAAAACAAGGAATTGGGGTTGCTTCGGTTGGAACCGAGCTTGGCTTTCAGGATGGAGATAAAATCGTGAACGTTAATGGGGTTGTTCCTGAGGGATTCGAAGATATTTTCACACCAGAGTTATTACTTGGAGATGATAGTTTCATCACCATTAGCCGCGATGGGCTAGAAAAGAAAATGGCGATCCCGGGAGATATGCTGGATAGAATTAATGGTGGTAGAGATAGAGCTCTTTTTATCGAATTATACGCCCCTTTTGAAATAAAAGGTTTAGAAAAAGAAGCTGCGGCTGAAAAGGCTGGATTACAAGTTAAAGATCAGATTATTGCTGTAAATGGAAAAAATTCAGTGCACTTCCCAAGGCTACAAGAACTGTTATATCAAAACCGTAAAGAATCTGTTGAACTTACAATTTTACGAGGAGGATCCGAGCAGATCATTAAAAATGTAGAGGTAAGCCGAAAGGGCACTATAGGTATTGAGGTTAAAACTACTGTAGACTACAAACGAAACACTAGATACTATTCGTTTGCTGAATCTATTCCAAAAGGATTCTCAAATGCGTTTCAAATTTTTTCTAATAGTTTGATTGCCTTGAAAAAGGTAATCACTGGTCAGATTAACTTCATGACTACTTTTAACAGCCCTGTTGGAATTGGTAAAGCTTTTGGTACTGAATGGATTTGGGCTCGTTTTTGGGTTCTTACTGGTTCGATTTCCATGGCTCTAGCGTTTATGAATCTTTTACCTATCCCGATGCTAGATGGGGGTTACGTTGTATTCTTACTCTATGAAATGATAGCTGGAAGAAAACCTTCTGATAAATTTTTAGAAAACACCAATAGGGTTGGCATGGTAATTTTATTAACTTTGACGGTAGTCTTGCTTGGTAAGGACATTTGGTTTGAAATCGCAGACTTTTTTTAGTTAATAGAATTAATTTTTATGAAATTCAAGTTACATGTTGTGTTTGTTTGTAGCCTGATTGTGTTGGGTGTAACTAATGGCTTCTCTAATAATCTATCTTTAAATGACTCGATAGGTAAACGTACCGTCGATGGAAAAGAGTTTATTGTCTATCTGGTTTCTGGTGGTGAAACGGTTTACGGAATCTCCACTAAATATCAGGTTCCTATTGAAGAGTTAATGCAGCATAATCCAGATTTACTCAATGGATTAAAAACTGGAATGATCCTAAATATACCTTATAAAAAGGAGCTCATTGAAGAACATGCTGAAGATCGTCAAACACACTTGGTCCAACCAGGAGAAACACTTTACGGAATTTCTAGAAAATACAACATCCCGCTCAACAAACTTCTGAAATGGAATGGTATGGAATTAAAGGCAGGGCAATCTATTTACATAAGCCCTAGCGATCCATTGCCTACATCTGATAATCAAGTTATTGCAGATGAAATGTCGACTGAAGAAGAAAACTCTGTAGCGCTTAAGGAAGATAAAGAGGATGTTAAAACAGACAATCCTGTTAAAACCGAACCTAAAGCAACTAAGGAAGAAGTTAAAACGAAGGAAGAGGTTAAAACAAAAAATGAGACCAAGACTGTAGTGGCCAAAAACACTACTGAATCTCAAAATAAAAATACCACTGCGCGTAATACACTGGCTGGTAAAAATCCTTACTACACAGATGAGGTTCAACCTGCTCCAGAGTTAGGACCAAAAGTTAGACCTAGAGTTATGATCATTCCTTTTGATCCTTATCTCTATTTCTCAGATGCGGATGCTGAAATTGCCCAAGCTTCTAACATGCCACAAACCAAAGTTAGGCAGGTATTTCGCCGTCGTTTGAATGCCATGCTCCAACCAAAGGGATATGAAACTATTCACTTACTCGGAGGAGTTCTTAAAGATTCGTTAGGTGACTTAAACAAAATCTACAAGTCAGTAACTTATAATTACCAAGAGATTTTGGATAATGGTACAAGCGAAAAGGAGAACTTTGTTCCTACCACAACTAAAGAAAAGAAGAAGAAGTTCGGAATAAAATTTGTCGACAATTTAGCTAGTTCACATAGCAAGTCTCCAACTGGTGCCGCTCGTTCTCATAAAGACAATCGTTATTTTGGAGTACAAATTAAGGATCCAAGATTCTATGAATACTTCGGAACAAAATACGGGATCGACTACTATGTATTTATAAATCAATTTGAAGTACGAACAGATTATCAAACATGTTTAGATCGTAGCTCCAATAAGTATGAACGTAATTTCCTAACTCACTATTCAATTTTCGATAGCGAAGGAAATCAATTGGCTGGTAATAAAATCACTACCTATTATCATTCGAACTCCAACAATGTGCAAAAAATTGTGCTAGACAACATGCCACAGGTAACTGAACGGATCATGTCGGAAGTTCCTTCACCGCTTTCAGTTAAAAATAGTACTCCTTAAAGGCTAATGAATCTTCGGTCATTATTTTTAGAGTATCAAGCACAAACTTCCGATACTCCTTTGATGCTTGAAGTTGAACGCGCGGAAGGGATTTACATGTTCGACAAAAACGGCAAGAAATACATAGATATTATTTCTGGTATTGGCGTTAGTAATGTTGGTCATAGACATCCAAACGTAACCAAAGCTATTCAGGATCAATTGGACAAACATCTGCACCTCATGGTGTATGGGGAATTTGTTCAATCCCCTCAGGTTCTTTTGGCAGAAGCTCTAGCTAAAACGTTACCAAGTCACCTAAATAGTACCTACTTTTTAAATTCTGGAAGTGAGGCTGTGGAAGGAGCTTTGAAACTTGCTAAAAGAATCACTGGCCGCACCAAACTAATTGGTTTTGACAACGCTTATCATGGTTCTTCGCATGGTGCATTATCCATGTGCGGAGATGAAACTTTCAAATCAAGGTTTCGACCTTTGCTCCCAGAAGTTTACACCATAAAATATAACGATACTTCGGCGGAAAATCTTTCTGTAATAGATAACAAAACTGCGGGAGTTATAATTGAACCGATCCAAGGTGAAGCAGGTGTAAAAATACCTACTAACGAATTTATTAAAGCTCTTAGAAAAAGGTGTAGTGAGGTTGGAGCCCAACTCATCTTTGATGAAATCCAATGTGGTTTTGGACGAACTGGTAAATTTTGGGCATTCGAACACTTCGATGCGGAACCAGATATATTGGTTTGTGCGAAAGGCATGGGAGGAGGTATGCCGATTGGTGCTTTTATTGGTCGGAAAGAGGACATGGCGCTTTTCAAAAACAATCCAATGCTAGGTCACATTTCAACATTTGGAGGACACCCGATTAGCTGCGTTGCATCTCTTGCCACGTTAAATACTATTCTTGAAGAACAATTACTTGCTGAGGTACACGATAAAGGTGAGCTATTCAAAAATCTCTTAAAAGATTTACCGGAGGTGAAGTCTATTCGAAGTATTGGGTTAATGATGGCCGTTGAGTTCGAAAGCTACGAAAAACTAACTACTATAATTTCGAATGCTATGGAACTTGGAGTAGTTTCAGATTGGTTCTTATTCTGTAGTGATAGTATGAGAATTGCTCCGCCCCTAACTATTACTAAGGAGGAAATACAAGAAGCTTGTGAATTAATAGTAAAGGCTATTCGTTTAAGTTAAAACGGTATCTAAAACACATTTCGGTACCAAGTTTTTCCTTAAATTCACATAACCCCTCACTGAATTCCGAATTAGGCCCACCATAACATGATCCCAAGGAAAAGTACTTAAATCCTTCTCGCTGTAACTCTCCTCTTACATGACTAATCAAAGACGACAGAGCATATTGATGACCAATACCTTCGTAATTGTAATTTCTGCTTAAGTATTGAGCATGCCAACTGTCTGAAGTTGCTTGTATGGCCCATACTCCTGCCACAACTACTTCACCATCTAAAACGATATATAAACGTATTTTCTTACCTAGTAAATCTCTAAGTTTAATCAATTCGTGCAGAGAATGTACTGGTTTTATACCATGGCGATCAAGGTTGGCTACAAACATTTCATGAAATCTTTCATAATCCGAATCATTATCGACCATTAGTAACCTTATATTAGGCACCCTAATGAATGAGCTCATCCCTTCTCGGAGTCGCTGATTGGCAATCAGTTGCTCCTCTTGAAGATCGAAATACATGGAAGGTTCTACTTTCATGGAATATTCCAGCTGCCACAACTGCAATAACGGTTTAATATTTCCACGACAAAAAATCTCCTCAACTAAAAGCATCCGACTTATTGTACGGTCGTACCTGTCCTGAATTGCGCTGTACACAAGGTTAGCCTTCGAATACTTCATATAATCCGATCGAAGAACTAATCCTCCACCCGAAGTCCCAGGGTGAGAAATCAATACGCCATTTTTTAAGGCTAACAGCATTACTGCTACTAATTCCCCATTATGAAATATCAGAATAGACCGATCCTCAAACCTACCCTCTTCATGATAGGAAAGAAATAAACGCGTATGAAAAATTGTTCCGTTAGCTGATTCTTGATTAACAAAATCATCCCACTGAAAAGCGTGTTTATCTTGATATGGAATTATCTCAAGGGACAATATAAGAGAAGCTTAAGTGTTAATCAGAAAGTAACAATTACTGTCTATAAGGAGTAAGAGTTCCAAGTGTAGTATTACTTTCGTACTTAAGAAAGGTATCTTGACGGCTATAAATCCAAGTTGTAGAGTTCAAACTTGAGTCCAGTAAAACACTATCCTTCGTCATAAACCCTTCAACACTAAACGTTATTTGTTTTCTAACGGTATCGACCTGCATGGTTCCCCAAACAGAATCGGTGGTAAGAACATTAGTTCCTTGTCCCGTTCTCACATGTTTTTTAGAATACTCAATAGTATCTTTTCGATTTCCTTCTGAGAAATAGTAAATGGTATTTGTATCCCACCATGCTGCCTTAGACGCTCCTGGTGTAACGAGCAAATCATCATCTAACACGTTTAGTGTTTCAATATAAGGTTCTTTACAAGCGAACAACACTAAACAAGACACTACATATAGGGCTAACCTCTTCATCATACCTTTCCTTATCAAAACTAAAAAACCCAACCTATAGAAGGCGATACATAAAATGATAAATCAGGGTCAAAATTACCCTTAGCTTGAACGAATCTTCTGTAAGTATGCATACCAACCATAATATTGGCAATAAAATGATTCGGAATAACTATCGCTTGATAACCAATTCCTCCTCCTAAACCAATATCAGAAGGTAAATCCAACTGTGTTGGTGTTCTAAGTTGTCCTCCATTAATTTTTTTCCAACGGCTATGGAAGGTATATGGACGTATGTTTCCGTCATAGAAAAGTAAATTACCATAACTTGCATTACCTTGCAGATACAAACCTGATGGAGCATTAAAACCAGCCTCTTTATCCCACCACATTGGAATATAAAACTTCAACGCAAATTCTGCTCTAAAAGCAGCATCCTGATAAGTCTCAGGCCTCATTTTAAAATTAATAGTAGTCCCATTATCGGTACGTCCTAATTTACCAAGCATGTTAACCCCTACCGACAAACTCGTCGAAAGTGGGTATTCGATCTCTATTGCACCGCAATCTAGATAGAAAGCTGGCATAAATCTGACACACAACGCATTTAAAGGAGATAATGCTCTAATATCTCTTTTATTGGGATCAGTATACTTCTCATAATAGGATTGACCAGATGCCATTCCTAACATCATGATTGTGGTCAATAAAACCAGAAGGCTTTTCTTCATCATAGAATACACTTTAGGTATTATACAAATGTAGTAAAAAACGTCTTAAAATCCTAAGCCACTAAACAGTAACCATTTTTTTAAGAACTGCTATCCACTCAGGATCATCGTTTAAACTCTCTACCAATTGCCACTTTTCACCTCCATTTTCTTCAAAAATCTCTTTAAACTCCTCCCCCACTTCAATGGTTGTTTCAAGGCAATCGGCAATAAAAGATGGTGAGAAAGCAAGTACTTTTTTATAACCCTGCTCTGGGTATTCTTCGATTACTAAATCTGAATAAGGTTTTAGCCAAGGGTCCTTAGCACGAGTTTCTAATCTAGACTGAAAAGCAACATCATATTGATCTTGGCTCAAATTCATTTGCTCTGCAATTCTTCTAGACGTTTCATAGCATTGAGCTCTATAGCAAAGCCTATTTGCATTACTATATTTGGAACAACATTTATCACTCAATTGACAGTAGTTATTCGTACAGTCTTTTAAAATATGTCTTTCAGGAACTCCATGGTAGCTAAATAGAACTTTTTCGTATTCGCCAGTCTGCCAATATTTATTCCCTAAACGAGCAAAAAGCTTAATAAAATCTTCCTCTCCGACAAAATTCTCAATGAATTTGACCTTTGGATCATAATTCATTTTGGCTAATTCTGTTTTCACCTTTTCTATACTAGACTTAGAAGATGAAGAAGCGTACTGCGGGTATAACGGCAACACAACTAAATCAGTAATTCCTTTCTCCTTTATTTCTTTAAGCACAGATTGAATGGAAGGATTCTGATAACGCATTGCTAAACGAACATAAACCTCTTCTCCCATACTCTCCTGAAGCATCTTTTCCACCTGCAGTCCATAATACAATAAAGGAGAGCCGTTTTCGGTCCACAATTCCTTATATATTTTTGCTGACTTAGGAGCTCTGAAAGTTGCTATGATTACATTTACCAAAAACCACCGAGTGATAAAGGGCAAATCGATAACATATTCGTCCATAAGAAATTCTCTCAAGTATTTTCTTACATCTTTTACTTCAGGGCTATCTGGAGTTCCTAGATTAATTAATAAGACACCTTTCATTTTTATTTCCTTCTATTAATTTTCGTACTACTTTCCTAAAACAAACATTACGGGCTTTTTGTGCAAATTCACCTTCATTTTTTTCCAATCCTGAATCGACATAGTCTCAATATACTCGTCTTCTGCAGTTATATTACATGCCACGCACAATTTAGTTTTGGGGTTACAAAATTTGGTCAAATCTTTAAGGAGTTTATCGTTACGATATGGAGTTTCCATAAAGATTTGAGTCTGGTTGCTTCGGTAAATTTCTTTATCCAATTTTTTAATTGCAGAAGCGCGCTCCCCATCTTGAATAGGAAGATACCCACTAAAGGCAAAATTTTGACCGTTCATCCCAGAAGCGATTAATGCCAATAGAATTGAACTAGGTCCAACCATTGGAACAACTTTAACTCCCATTTCATGTGCTTTTTCCACTAAAACTGCACCAGGATCTGCAATACCTGGACATCCAGCTTCAGAAAGCACACCTAAACTTCTCCCTTGCAAAACTTCCAATAATAAATTCTCAGCCAAGCCTTTCACGGAGTTCTTATCAAAAACTTCAAATTGAATAGAATCAATTACCTTTTCCTCACTTGCGCGACGAATAAACCTCCTTGCAGATCTAATATTTTCTACTGCAAAAAAATCCAGTTCATCAACCAACGAAAATATCGATGATGGCAATACCTTTTCTGTACTGTTTTCTGCCAACTCTGTTGGAATTAAATATAGTTTTCCTGACGACATTTTATTCTGTAATTCCTTCCTTCCTTAGAACTTTTACGGTCCGTTCGCTTCCAAATTTCAGCCATTCCCGATAAGGGTATTCTTTTATAACCTCATATCCGTTTATTGATTCAAAACAGATTCTATAATCATCATTAGGCACCCAAAGATTTTTCACGTTGTCATTAAAATCGTCAGGATTGTAATTATACCATCCGTTATATTCAAATCCTCCATCGATTCGATTTGTTGGTACTTTTAAATCATTAACCAAATACTCAATCCCTTGCCATCTTGCTCTATTCCACGCAAAATAATATGAATTTCCTAAAAATGTAAACATACATAAAAATGTAGTCATAAAAACCCATTGCACCCCTTTCCAAAGTGTTCTTCTAATGGTAAGGTAATTAGCAATTAATGCCACAACAATTGGGAACAGGAATAAATAATAACGGTCAAAATTATCTACCGCCATAATCGGAATTAAATAACAAATTCCAATGCAAATCATAACCATGTACGAATTGGGTCGTTGGAAACTGGTCGTCCTTAACCAAACTACTTTACGAAACACACCTTCAACAACCTTCAATCCGAACATTAAACCAATAAATGTAAATTGCAAACGAGAAAATATCGGTAGTGTACTTAAGTCTGTCTCTTCGGTAACATGCACGTCGTAAAGTGTTCTTGGGCCAATTCCGAAATCAACTAAAATATTCTTATTTAAAGGCATTAGGAAATCAACGCTAAACAAGATATATGTAGAAACGAGGGCTATCACCAACCAAAGCCAATCTACATACTTACCCTTAGGCATGTGTAAGAAAATAAGAATTGGAGCAAAGAATAAACCAAAGTAAATAAAGAAAATTATGCTCCTTTTTATGATATCCATCAATGTTTGAAAAGGATTCTGTAGAACTCGTTCCAGCAATAAATTATTAATCTCATTGCTTCTTCCCAGATCTTCTATGAAATAGGGAACGCTAAATTGGTAAACTGCAAAACAAAGCAACCCTATTAATAAAGGGATGGTGTAGAAATATTTTCTTCTATAGATTCCAAACAAGAAAAATCCTGCAGGCACGGCAAGTCCAAGTTGGCGAATAAGTATGGCACAACACATTAGAACTATTCCAGCTATTAAAAAACCTCTTTTATGAGTGTTCATGTACCTAAGAAGGTAAAATGTGCTAGCTATCGCAAAAGTATAGAATGGAACATCCGTCATAAATGTCATAGACAGATTTAGAAAGATTGGATTTAAACTAATAACCGCTGCATACAAAAATGCCATTCCAGAATGAATCCTAAGTTCAGTAAATAACCTCCAAGTGAACCAAGATCCAAAAAAAGCCAACACTATGGTAGAAAAACGAAGTACCGTAAATGAAAATCCAAAAATCTTAACAAACAATGAACCCCATAAAACTTGAAAAAACAACGTCATGGACATCCATCCGCAATATTCAAGATTGCCATCCACAGCAAGAGACTTAACTGACAAGGCGTAAGACCAATCATCATTCAAAGGGAAATCAGCAACTGGATTTATTATCAAACAACAAATTGTCCAAAAAATAGCAAACAACAGAAATACTATTTTCCCGTTCAGTTCAATTGATAATGTCCGAAGATTGATCAAAGATTTAAATCCTATAATTTGGGTAAAAATAGAGATTTAACATGAGTTCAATCTAAAAATCATGACGAATATCTGATAATAGCACATTTTTATTTATGAAAATTTCACAAATCTCTGTATATTAGAGGTTATGAAAGTATTGTTCAGGTCTTTTGTATTAATATGGTTCTTATTTGGTTTCGTAAACCAAATGATAGGACAAAACAAACCCTTAAAATATTCCAAGTTTTTTGACTCGTTCTATCGAACAGGAGATTTAAGGTATTCGGTTGAGCCAGGCTTCTCCTATATTGTAGGTGACTTAGGTCTTAAACCCGCTTCTTCAAGTTTTGGAATGGGTGCAACATATCGTATTCTACCTCCTATAGAAGTATCTACGGGTGTTCGATATTTCAGAATGAGTTCGGTTGATCACAACGACACTCGTCAATTGGAATTCTGTGGCAACTATTATCATTACAACGTTACTGGAAAGTATTTTTTGGTTTATGATAGAATTAGAACTAACTATGATAGACGCAAGAAGCCAAAAACTTTAAAGATGTATCTTACTACTGGGCTGACGCTTATGTATTATAACGCATCTCCAACCAGATTTGGACATTTCTATTCTACGGATGCATATGCAATATCTAGAACTACTTTCCAGATTCCTTTTGGTTATGGCTTTCCAATTCGCATCAATGATAAAATAAGTTTAGTTCCAGAATTTTTATATTATATCACTAATACCGACTTAATGGACGGTATTACTTCGTTCTCGCAGAATAGTGATCACTACGTTATATCGTCAATTAAAATTGAATACAAGCCAGCAACTAGTTTGATTTCTTTATTCAAAAAGAAAAAGATAAAACTAAAGAAGAAAAGAAATGAAGAGGACTTAGACACTGACTCCTCAAATTCAGATAGTGAAACCTCAGAATAATTGTTACTATATACAGCAATGAAAAGAATTCTTACTCCTACATTATATGCAATAATATTAACGTCCGTTGTTCTGTTGTCAGGATGTTCTAAGAAAAATTGCTGCTATCGAATTACTGCTTCTAACCTAGAAGGATCTTGGTTAGTTAGTAGATTAACAGTAGACGGTGAAAATGAGGAAACTGGTAATAGTACTTTTCTTTTTGGAAAAGACGGGAGTTTTGAACACACCTCTGATAATGGTACTTGGGAATTTGGTGAAACCAGAAATGTAATTAAAGTGGCTACAGATACCAAAGCGTACGACCTAAACATTCAAACATTTGAGGAAAACGAGATGACTATCGAGAAAGATTTGAATGGTAAGGCTGCGGAATATTTCTTAATTCGTCAATAATCCAAGTTATTTTCATCTCAGCAGATTTTGATGCATAATTCCGCTCTGGAATAAATCAATATTTTCAAATTTCTAGTAACTTTGAGCTAAGGAATAGTGCATGTAATTTAGATACGTATGAAGAAACTGCTGATTTTAGTAGTTGTAGGGCTGATCACCACCACTGCTTTTGCTCAAAAAAAACGACCTTTACAATACTCAAAAAGGTTTGACTCTTATTATAGAAAAGGTCCATGGAAATTTGCGATTGAACCAGGACCTACATTTCTATGGGGTGATCTAAAATCCAAAAGAACCTCTTTCAACATGGGGTTATCTGCAAATACCAAAGTAAATGCTGGTTTAGACCTTGTTTTTGGTGGAAGATATGCACTTTTAGGAGCTAATGAAAACGGGACCACAACACGTGCCGCTCTTTATCAGGTTCGTGGAATGTCTAGGTTATTCCTAAGGTATGATAGAATCCGAACCAATATTGACAGAAGAAAACCACCAAAGTTTTGGCACCTTTATCTAACTTCTGGACTAAATCTTTCATATCATAACGCTACTGCTTCCTCCGGAGGTTCAGTTAAAGGATACAAAGTAAATATACCTGTTGGTTTCGGAGTACCACTTAAAGTTGGACATCGAGTTAAGCTAGTCCCTGAAGTTTTGTTTTACTACAATTTGAATGACAAAACTGATGTATTGGCTACTACTGCTCCAAATGATAGATTCTTAATCGCATCATTAGGCATTGAGTTTAGTCCGTTCACACCACGTAAAAAAATCAAAAAAATAAAAGTAGACGAAGTTGAAGAAGGAGGAAGTGAAGGAGGAGATGGCTCAGCTGCTCCATCTGATAACAATTCAGATTCAGAAAGTGATTCTTTTGACTCAACTCCAGATGATTCAAGCACTGAACCTACTGAAGAATCTGCACCAGACCCCGCTCCTACTGATAGTGGAAGTGAGGACGACTTAAACATAGAAGATGATTCAGACGACACCGAAAACACGGAGTCAGAAGAAACAGAAGAAACCGAGGAAGAAGACACCACTGACGACGAAGATGACTGGGACGACGGTGGAAAGTAAATTTTAAGGGTCACCTAAGTCTCAAACATATTTTTAACGAAGACGTTTTCTATTGAACGACGAACTTTCTATACTCAAAAAATACTGGGGCTATGATTCTTTTCGGCCGCTGCAACAAGAGATTATTCAATCTGTGTTGGACAACCGCGACACTTTAGCGCTTTTACCAACTGGAGGAGGGAAATCAATTTGTTTTCAGGTTCCTGGGCTTATCAAAGAAGGGATATGTGTGGTAGTATCACCATTGATTGCCTTGATGAAAGATCAGGTTCAAAACCTTAAAAAAAGAGGGATCAACGCACAAGCTATAGTTTCAGGAATGACGTATCGTCAAGTGGACATAGCTTTAGACAACTGCGTGTATGGTGATGTGAAGTTTCTTTATGTATCTCCAGAACGACTAAAAACTGACTTATTCATAGAACGGTTCAAAAAAATGCGAGTAGGCTTAATCGCAGTAGATGAAGCACATTGTATTTCTCAATGGGGCTATGATTTTAGACCCCCGTATCTTGAGATTTCCGCTATAAGGGAATTAAAACCCGATGTAAAGATCATAGCATTAACAGCGTCGGCTACAGAAAATGTTGCGGAAGATATAAAAAGTAAACTTTCATTTGACGAACAATCGAATTCATTTAGAAAAAGTTTTTTAAGATCGAACCTTTCCTACGCTTGTAGATACACCGAGGATAAACCAAACAGACTACTGGAAATTGTCAATAAACTAAAAGGCAGCACTGTTGTTTATGTGAGAAGCAGAAAAAAAACAGTAAAAGTAGCCGAGTATTTGAACAAGAAAGGAATATCAGCCACATTCTATCATGCAGGTTTAACTACAGAAGAAAGAACTAAAAGGCAAGTTAGTTGGATCAGTAATGAGACCAGAATAATAGTTGCTACCAATGCTTTTGGAATGGGGATCGACAAACCAGATGTAAGATTGGTGGTTCATTTGGATATCCCACCAGATCTTGAATCGTACTATCAAGAAGCAGGTAGAGCGGGAAGAGATGAGTTACCAGCTTATGCGATTATTTTGTACGATCAAAACGATATTATATCGTTAAGAGACAAACTTGACGAGCAACACCCGCAAGTTGAACAATTAAAAACCGTTTATCAAGCTATTGCAAACCATCTTAGAATTGCAATTGGAAGTGGTTATTTAGAATCTTACCCATTAGATTTAGGCCTTCTTAGCGAAAAGTATCAACTTAAACACTCCACCACCTTATACGCTCTTAAGAAATTGGAGAATCAAGGATTAATCGAACTCAGTGATGCTACTTATCATAGATCTCAGGTTTATTTGGAATTAACAGGTCCTGCACTTTATCAGTTTCAATTAGACCACCCCAAACACGATATTTACATACAACTCTTGTTACGTTTGTATGGAGGCGGATTATATTCAAATTTCGTATCCGTTGATGAAAAACAATTGGCAAGAGAATTGGGCACCAACCAATCTCAAGTTAGAAAGGTACTCAACGAACTTGCCAAAGTTGGTGTTATCAGCTACAACGAACAGGGCAACATTCCTAAAATCACTTACCTAATTCCACGAATGGATGCCAACAAGTTAAGTATCAACCGCAATATTCTAAAACATCAAAGAGAATTAGCAGAACACAAGGTTAAATCCATTATACAATACGTTGAAAGCCAAGAACAATGCAGGTCTCAATTAATTCTGGAGTACTTCGATGAAAAATCTCCACAACCTTGTGGTCAATGCGATATATGTAGGAAGAAAAAACCAACTAGCAAATCCATATCTGATAAAGAACTTCAATTTGCAATCCAAACACTTATCAATTCAAGACCTCTTACCATGCTTGAACTTAAAAGAGAGTTAACACATGTAGATGAGGATTTACTTAAAGACATGGTCTCCAAAATGATGGACGCAAACTTGATTCGAATGAATGAGATGATGAAGCTCACCAAATAAGGGAATTACGCGTGTAAAAAACACTAAATACAAAAACCGGCAACCCTATCGTTCACAGGTTTGCCGGCCTTTATCAATCACACAAAAAAGAAGAAAATTATAATCCTCTGACTATAAAGCAAAATTACCGTCAAAAAAGTTCATTTAATTTCAATTTTCTTTTTCAACCTCGGTAGTTTCCAATTCATTGCTAAACGTAATAGTACCATCTAATTGTACATCTACATTAACCAACGAGTCTTTTTGGATACTCCCTGCAATTATTTTTTTAGACAATTCATTCAACAACTCTCTTTGCATTACTCTTTTCAAAGGTCGTGCGCCATACTGTGGATCAAAACCTATAGACGCCAAATGATCCAATGCCTTATCAGTGATTCGAAGTTCTACTCCATTTTCGAGCAAACGATTTCGTACCAATTCAAATTGTATCTTAGCAATTTTTCTAATTTCATCTCGCCCTAGAGGTTTAAACATAATAGTCTCGTCAACTCTATTTAAGAATTCAGGTCTAACAGTCTGCTTTAACAAATGCATCACGTCTTCACTGGTATTTTCGATAATATCAAATTGTTCTTGTGGTTCTTTACTTTCAAATCCGGTAAAATTCTGCTGAATAATTGGAGCTCCGATATTTGAGGTCATAATCACAATACAGTTCTTAAAGTTTGCCACGCGCCCTTTATTATCTGTGAGTCTTCCATCATCAAGTACTTGTAACAAAATATTAAACACATCTGGATGTGCCTTTTCTATTTCATCCAACAGTATTACTGAATAGGGCTTTCTACGAACTGCTTCAGTCAATTGACCACCCTCATCATAACCCACATATCCTGGAGGTGCTCCAATCAACCTACTTACAGAATGCTGTTCTTGAAACTCACTCATATCGATACGAACCATGGCTTTATCATCATTAAATAGATATTCGGCCAAAGCTTTAGATAATTCGGTTTTACCAACTCCAGTTGTGCCTAAAAATATAAACGAACCAATGGGCTTAAGCGGGTCGTGCAATCCAGCTCTACTTCTCCTCACCGCATCCGAAATAGCTACAATAGCTTCTTTCTGTCCTGCTACCCGCTTACCCAATTCATCTTCCAAATTAAGAAGCTTTTCCTTGTCACTTTGGAGCATTGCATTTACTGGAATTCCAGTCCAGCGCTCTACTACTTCCGCAATATCCTCGGCAGTAACAACTTCCTTAATCAAAGCATCTTCGCTCATTTGCTGAGCCTTAGTTTTCAATTCTTCTAGCTCCTGTTCTTTCTCCTGAATTTTGCCATAACGTAATTCCGCTACTCTTCCGTAATTCCCTTCTCGTTCGGCTTGTTCTGCTTGAAACTTACATTGCTCTAACTCTTCTTTTACAAGATTGATACCTTCGTACACATCCTTTTCAGAGTTCCATTTAACCATCAACACATTTCGTTCTTCGGATAGATTGGCTATTTCTTCAGAAAGTATAGATTCTTTTTCAACATCATTTTCTCGTCGAATGGCTTCTCGCTCAATTTCCAATTGCATAATTCGGCGATTCACTTCATCCACCTCTTCTGGAACGGAATTCATTTCTAGACGAAGTTTTGAACTGGCCTCATCCATTAAATCAATTGCTTTATCAGGAAGGAAACGGTCTGGAATATACCTTGTTGATAATTCCACAGCAGCAATTACTGCATCATCCAAAATTTGAATCCCGTGATGTATTTCATATTTATCCTTAATACCTCTCAAAATAGAAATCGAATCTTCTATACCAGGTTCATCCACCATTACGGATTGAAACCTTCTCTCCAACGCTTTATCTTTTTCGACATATTGCTGATATTCTTTAAGTGTAGTTGCTCCAATTGCATGCAATTCACCCCGTGCTAAAGCTGGTTTTAACAAATTTGCTGCATCCATTGCTCCTGTCCCTCCACTTCCGGCACCTATCAATGTATGAATCTCGTCAATAAACATAATGATCTCACCTTGCGAGTCAACGACTTCCTTAATTACCGCTTTCAGCCTTTCCTCGAACTCTCCTTTGTATTTGGCTCCTGCTATAAGAAGTCCTAAATCCAACGAAATAAGTGTTTTGGTTTTCAAGTTTTCTGGAACATCTCCATCCACAATACGTTGAGCCATCCCCTCTACAATGGCAGTCTTACCTACACCTGGTTCTCCAAGCAAAATTGGGTTATTTTTAGTCCTTCTGGACAAAATCTGCAATACGCGTCTAATTTCCTCGTCTCTTCCAATCACAGGATCTATTTTCCCTTCGCGTGCAAGTGCATTTAAATTCTTTGAATACTTTTCTAGCACTTGATATTTCGATTCGGCATTTTGATCGTCTACCTTATCTCCTCCTCTTAGTTGCTTAATTGCAGATATCAAACTATCCTCTCCTATTCCAGCATCTTTTAATACTCCTGCTATGTTGTCTGAATTAGACAACAACCCTAGTATTAAATGCTCTATAGCAACAAATGAATCGTCAAATTCCTTTAGATACCCTGTTGCCTTTTGCAATGCATTTGTAGATTCACGACTTAGGTATGGATCACCCCCGCTCACTTGTGGATAAGCAGTAACTATGGTATCAAGGACTTTCTTAACACTTGCATCATTAACTCCTAGTTTCCCAAATAGAAATGAAACTACATTCTCATCTGTTTCTAGTATTCCTTTTAATATATGGCCCGTCTCAATAGCCTGTTGTTGATTCCCTGCAGCTATTTCCGTAGCTTTTTGAATAGCTTCCTGCGATTTGATTGTATAATTATTGAAGTTCATTGTTCAAACTTTCTTATTTAAATTTATTCTAACGTAATGTTAGTCGGATTGTAATTATCAAATCTAATACCAATTACAAATATTGTCTTTTTGTCACTAAATCACTTGAAATCAACTAGTTAAAATGTCATTTTGACACTTTTGGATTAATAACGGCACAAAAAAAAGGTCAAAACTTCCGTTCAGACCTCTTTCACTTATAAAATTATATAATTTAAGCTCTTCTGATATCAGCGCCTAAAGCATTAAGACGTTTATCAATGAATTGATATCCACGATCTATTTGTTCAATATTATGAATTGTACTTTTTCCGTTAGCAGATAATGCCGCAATTAACAAAGAAACTCCTGCACGGATATCAGGTGAAGTCATTTGAATTCCTCGTAGCTGAGTTTGCTTTCCTAAACCAATAACATTTGCTCTATGCGGATCACAGAGAATAATCTGAGCACCCATATCAATCAATTTATCTACGAAGAACAATCGACTTTCAAACATTTTTTGGTGAATCAATACCGAACCTCTAGCTTGAGTTGCAACAACCAAAATGATACTCAATAAATCCGGTGTAAACCCTGGCCATGGCGCATCTGAAATCGTAAGTATAGACCCATCAATAAAGGTCTCTATTTCATACGTCTCCTGAGCTGGAATATGAATATCATCTCCTCTGAACTCCATCTTGATCCCTAACTTTTGGAATACCGATGGTATAACACCCAATTCTTTAATCTGACAATCTTTAATGGTAATTTCAGAACCAGTCATTGCTGCTAGTCCAATAAAACTACCAATTTCAATCATATCGGGAAGCATTCTATGCTCAGTACCGCCTAAGTACTCAACACCTTCAATAGTAAGTAAATTTGAACCTATTCCACTAATTTTAGCTCCCATGCGATTCAACATCTTGCATAGTTGCTGCAAGTAGGGTTCACAAGCTGCATTATAAATAGTAGTAGTCCCTTTGGCCATTACTGCCGCCATCACTACATTAGCTGTACCTGTAACTGAAGCTTCTTCCAGTAACATATACGTCCCTCGAAGATTCTCTCCATTTACTTCGTAAAAGCTGCTGTCCGCATCAAAATCGAACTCAGCTCCTAATCTTTGAAAACCTAAAAAGTGAGTATCTAATCTTCTACGCCCAATCTTATCCCCTCCAGGTTTTGGAAGTTTACATTTACCATAACGTGCTAATAACGGACCAAGAATCATTACTGATCCTCTTAGTGCACCACCTTTCTTTCTAAACTCTTCCGTTTCGAAATATTCGAGATTGATTTCTGCAGCCTCAAACTCATACTCAGATTCCGAAATTTTAGTAACCTTAACTCCTAATGAGTTCAAAAGATCAATTAGCTTAAGCACATCTCTAATTTGCGGAATGTTCTTAATAACTACTTTTTCTGGAGTTAATAATACTGCACATAAAATTTGTAGCGCTTCATTCTTTGCACCTTGTGGTACAATTTCTCCCTTTAATTTTGTCCCTCCTGTTACTTCGAAAGATGCCATATGGTAATTAGTTATTTATAGTTAAGGTACTGTGTTAGATTATTTTCTTTTTCGTTTCCTATTATTATTGTTATTATTATTTCGGCGGTTGTTATGATGATGTGAATGCGAACTAGGGTTATTGTTTGAGTTAGCTCCCCCCTTAGTACCTTTCCAAGTATCAAAAACGGTTTCGTCTTCTAACAATTCTTTTGGAACTTCAATTTTACCATTCGATAGCATAGAGATTTGCTTCGCAATTAAGGTATCTTCGATCGAATCCTTATTCCAATTTTTATAGAAAGTTTTCATGAGTTTCCCCATCCCGACAATTGCCTCACTACGCTTTTCTTCATCTTCCTCATTAATCAATTTCTCCATGATTAACTCGATGTTTCTACCATAGTGCTTGAAGCGAGGCATTTTTCTTTGGTACTCTACCTTTTCAGGCTTTTTAGTTAGCACTTCTAGTGTTGGTTTATCAAACTCTACATCAATGTCCATTTTCATTCCAGACATCAAGTACATGTCTTGCCAAATTTTAAGATCAGAGTCTTCCGCATATCTAACGGTAGGATGCATCTTCTCTACCAATCTTTTCAACAGTAGTGCCTGCTTAGTTCTTTCCTCTTTATCATCAACGACAGTTATATACTGTACTAATTCATAAATATTAGAACCGTATTCCTTCGCCAGCAACCCTCTCTTAAAATTAATAATTTTTTCTTCCATTATTCTTTTATCATCTTACCCCACCCTTCTTGTATCAATTACAAACAACAATTACCATAGTTATTTGACAAAATCAAAATGAGCAAAGGTATTTTTTTACTTAATTATATATTTAACCACTACTACGAGTGGATTTTCAGCTTAGCAAAACTAAGCAACAAAGTTTTCTCTCCAACCTCATCAAACGTAACAATAGCCTTTTTACTATTAGGTGCGTTATCTATTTTTGATATCACTCCAAATCCAAACTTGCTATGCTCCACTCTCATGCCTTCTTCTAGTAAACCTGGGTCATCTGGTTTAAAATCTGGCGGTGCCGTATATTTTTTAGCAAATGTTTTTCTTATTGGCTTAGCCTTCAGACGAAATCCACCTTCTTTTGAAGTAATCTTTTCTCCTCCAATTGCAGGCTTCTCCTTACGTTCTAAAAATATTGAAGAACGTTCCTTTGGCTTTTTAACGTTAAGGTAACTAGAGTCAATCTCTTCCAAAAAACGACTTGGTGAACAATTAAACAATCTTCCATAACGATATCTACTTGTAGCATAGGATAAAGTAAGCTGATCTTCAGCCCTAGTAATTGCTACGTAAAACAGACGTCTTTCCTCTTCTAAATCTTCACGCGAAGAAAGCATCATTGCTGATGGAAACAAGTCCTCTTCTAATCCACAAACATAAACATTCTTAAACTCCAATCCTTTAGCGGAGTGAATTGTCATCATTGTAACTTTCTCTCGATCGTCCTCCTCGTCTTCATCTGCATTTGTAAGTAATGCAATTTCTTGCAAGAACGACCCTAAATCCTTCTCTTCTCTCTCCTGATCATCTACAAATTGCTTAATTCCATTCAACAATTCGTTTAAATTCTCATACCTGGCTACACCTTCAATTGTTTTATCACTAGAAAGGTCTCTAAGTACTCCCGAAGTTTTAGCAATATGCATTGCCGTATCATAAGCATCATTTTTCTGACCAAAAATCATGAAACTTCGAATCATGGTAGCAAAACCATCTATTTTCCCTGCTACACTTCCACCGAGATATCCTTTGACCTTTAATACAATATCCCAAAGGGTTTGCCCTGTCTCGTCTGAAGCAATTAATAACTTCCCAACAGAAGTATCACCAATACCACGCTTCGGATAATTGATAACTCTTCGTAAAGCCTGTTCATCGTTCGGGTTTACAGTTAACCTAAGATAGGCTAGTAAATCCTTAATCTCCTTACGTTGGTAAAAAGACATTCCTCCTACAATTCTATATCCTATACCTAACTTACGCAAGGATTCCTCCATCGCACGCGATTGAGAGTTTGTTCTATAAAGAATGGCTTGGTCTTCATATGAAATCTGATGATTCAACTTATTCTCATAAATCGAATGAGCAACCAATTTTCCTTCTTCATTATCGGAAGTTGCTCTAATTACATCTATCAGTTTACCTTCGTCATTATCGGTCCAAATGGACTTAGGAAGCTGTGCTCTGTTGTGCTTAATAATAGAGCTAGATGCCTGAACAATCGTATTGGTAGAACGGTAATTTTGTTCTAACTTATAAACTCGTAGCTCTGGATAATCTTTTTCGAAATTCAGTATATTCTGAATATCTGCGCCTCTAAACGCATAGATACTTTGCGCATCATCTCCAACCACTACAATATTTCTATTTCGCGCAGCAAGTTTCTTAACGATCACATACTGTGCAAAGTTTGTATCTTGATACTCATCCACAAGGATGTATCTAAATTTACTCTGGTATTTATTTAATGCATCTGGATGTTTTGAAAGCAGTTTATAAGTATTGAAGAGTAGATCATCAAAGTCCATTGCTCCAGCCTTAAAACAGCGTTCCTCATACTTAAGATAAATATTAGCCAACTCAGGAAGACGACTTTTCACATCATAAGAAGCAATGGTTGCATCCTTTTTATATTGCTTGGCATCTATTAATCTGTTCTTTGCCGCCGAAATTCTATTTAAAACAACGTTTGGTTTGTAAACCTTACTATCCAGATTTTTCTCCTTAACAATATTTTTTAATAACGATTTTGCATCATCTGTATCATAGATCGTAAAATTGGAAGGGTAACCCAATAGCGGAGCCTCGACTCTAAGTATTTTAGCAAATACCGAGTGAAATGTTCCCATCCAGATATTACGAGCTTCAGTACCAACCACGGTTTCAATACGTTGCCGCATTTCCTTTGCTGCTTTATTTGTAAAAGTCAGCGTTAGAATATTGAAAGGATCTACACGATGATAATCAATCAAATGTGCAATTCTCACCGTAAGAACACGTGTTTTTCCAGAACCCGCACCTGCGATAATCATAGCTGGGCCCTCGTTATGTAAAACGGCCTCCCTCTGCTCCGGATTTAATGTAGTTAGATAGTCCATAAATCGACCTGCGAAGATACGGTTTAAATGGGAGTAGAAAAATACAATTAGACAGAAAATTGTATAGTTTTGCAAGACCTAATTGGGGAGACCTATAATGTCAGTCTATGATTAGTCTAAAAGACACTTTAATATCAGATGAAATAGCATCGGAATTTTTCGTTTGTAATATCGAAAAATGTAAAGGCGCATGTTGTGTAGAAGGAGACTTAGGAGCTCCCCTAGAGGAAGATGAACTTCCTATCTTAGATGAAATCTACGAGGAAGTTAAACCTTACCTTACTCCAAAAGCCATAGAGGTTATAGAAAAAGAGGGCACCTACATTCTTGACTTTGAAGGCGAATATTCTACTCCTACCATTAATAATCGTGAATGTGTTTATGCCATCTATGATGAAAATAAAATTCTTAAATGCGGAATAGAGCAAGCATACATTGATGGGAAAATAGATTATAAAAAACCAATCAGTTGCCATCTTTACCCTATTAGGGCCCAGAAATACGAAAAATTCACAGCTCTGAATTATGACCGTTGGTCCATTTGTAGTGATGCGTGTTCTTTTGGGTCAGAATTACAGGTTCCAGTTTATAAATTTCTAGAAGAGCCCTTAGTAAGAAAATTTGGAGAAGACTGGTATCAAGAGCTTTGCAAATTAATCGAAAAGTAATTTCATAAAAACATAAAAAAGACCTGTAGGCATTTTAATTTTGCATTATGCTTACTTCGGAAGAATTTAATCGTTACGACCGTCATATTCTTTTACCAGAAATAGGTCTTGACGGTCAATTAAAGTTAAAAAATGCAAGAGTCCTAATCATTGGAGCTGGTGGTCTAGGTTGCCCTATAATTCAATACTTGGTGGCTGCTGGAGTTGGCAAAATTGGAATTATTGATTTCGATACCGTTGATGAATCCAATCTCCAAAGACAAATCATTTATAATACCAACGACATTGGTAAATCCAAAGCTGAGGTGGCTAAAGCTAAAATGGAGTTGCTAAATCCTGAAATTGAGATCACCGCCTACAATTTAGCTCTCAACACATCAAACGCACTAAGTTTATTCGAACAGTATGATGTAATCATTGACGGAAGCGACAACTTCTCAACCAGATATCTGGTTTGTGATGCTTGTATTTACACTAACAAACCTCTTGTTTATGGTGCCATTTTCAAATTTGAAGGACAAGTTTCCGTGTTTAATTTAGACGACTCTAGCCCTTCTTATCGATGCTTATTCCCTACTCCACCTGCACCTGGTTCGGTGCCAAATTGTTCTGAAATCGGTGTATTAGGAGTCCTACCTGGAATTATTGGTTCGTATCAGGCAAATGAGACTCTTAAAATAATTTTGGGCATTGGAAATCCACTAAGCGGTAAACTCCTAACAATTAATACTCTTACTAATTCGAATTACAGCTTTAACATTACCAGAAATAATGAAGTAATCAATGAAGTTTTACAGCGAAGAACGTCTTTTGAGAGTTTTGACTACGACCATTTTTGCGGGATTGATAAATCACAGACAGCCAATACCAAAGCGCTCATTGGAGAAATTTCTGCTACTGAATTACGCAATATTCTAGATAATGAAGATTTGCAAATTTTAGATGTAAGACAACCTTTCGAACAGCCGAAAATTACTGAGTTAAACGCTATTAATATCCCATTAGACCAATTAGAAAACAGGACTAATGAGCTTAATCCTAATCAAAAGACTATCGTTTTTTGTCAACATGGAATCCGAAGTCAAGCAGCAATTGAAATTCTTGAAGAAAATGGATTTAATCAGCTTTATAACTTAACTGGCGGAATAGTAAGATGGTAAATTGGCAATGACTAAAACTGTTCATCTATAACATTCTACTAAAGGTCGAAAAACACTTTTTCATTCATTAGATTACAACTATTTTTTTATAATTTAAAGCCTTTGAAGACTCTAGATCAATGTACTCAACTTTAATAACAAATACTAACCTGACACCCTCGGCTAAGGATGAATTCTGGGCAAAGCAAAAAATCAAGGGGAAAGAATGTTTTCAAGAGATAATTATATCACAATATTAACTCTTATTAAGACCTATTCATCACTATTATTAATCGACTAATGTCAACGATGTCCAATTTCACACCTGATCAACCAGAATTTTGGAGAACCTTACTTGAAAAGGTTGATGAACCTTCTATTCTATCAAACCGAAACAATGGTAATTCTAAACCAGAATTTAAGGAAAGCTCTTTCATTATCCAGAATGCCGTATCCCAAAATGTAATAAAGCTAGTAAATGGTAATGATCTCGGGGTTTACACTTTGTTTTTAAGCGCCACTCAATTTCTTATTCAAAAAGTACTTAGGAACGAGAATGTTTCTATTAAGATCCCAAAGTTTAGTAAAAATTCTTCTAGTGTCAATGAAGAGTTCTTATATCTAATTCAATCCATACAAGAGGACATCCAATTAAAAGTTCTAATTGGCAACACTAAAAGTAATCTTGGCAGCTGTTATAAACACCAAACCGTTTATGGAGCAACTCTGGACACTTGGCATAAAATTGAGGAAAACAAAGAAGCCTTAACGAATGTGGAAGTTGCTTACCATAATTTACATCAGGATTGGAATTGTTCTTCAGATGTTCGATTTATTCTTTACAATCAAGATTCGTCATTAAGTATCAAATGTCACTACAATCATCTAGTGGTCAGCGAAGATGTAATAGACAGCTTGGGAAATGCATTCAATGAGTTCTTTAATTGCTTTGGTCAGTTAGACATTACCTTAAAGGACATTAAACTAATCAATGAACATCAAAGAAAAGAACTCATTGATTTGGGTACAGGACCAAAAACTGAAATAACGAAATCCGTTGTTGATGCTATTAAACAACATGCTATTAACATACCTAACAATCCTGCTTTACAAGATGTACGAGAATCATTAACATGGAAAGAACTTGATCAAAAATCCAATGCACTTGCTCATAAAATTCAAGAGTTAGGCATAACTAAAGGGGATCATGTAGCTGTACTTTTGCCAAAATCAAATTGGATTCCACTCTCCTTAGTTGCCATACTAAAATGTGGCGCGGTATATGTGCCCATTGATCCACAGTACCCAGAAGATCGAATTAAATACACATTGGAAGATAGTAAGGCAAAACTCGCTCTTACGGATCGTGATTTACCTTATACGGAAACACCAACCTTAAACCCTTTCGAGGAGAAAAACCTATCGAATAACATCGACGAGGTTCACATAGAAACTTCTCTTTATGACCCAGCATACGTAATCTATACTTCAGGTTCTACGGGAAAACCAAAAGGTGCAATTAATACTCACTTAGGATTAATCAACTTCTCATTGAGCTTCATTGAAGCCATGCAATTGAACGAAAATGATAGCGTGCTTCAATTCACATCTTCCGCATTTGACGTAAGCCTCTTTGAATTATGTACTTCGTTGGTGTGTGGAATGAAAATTTGCATCCCAGAAAAATCAGTTCTGGAAAATGTAAATACCATGACTGAATATGTCAACAAAAATAACATCAGTGTACTTTTCTTGACTCCTCCTTACATTGGGTTGATGGATGAAAAGAAGTTTAGCACTGTTCGTGTGTTGGCTTCGGCAGGAGAAGCAGCACGGGCTAAAGACGCAAAAAGATTTAGCAACCATCTTAAGTTCTTCAATGGATACGGCCCATCTGAAGCTGCAATATGCGTTTCAATTTACGATGTACCTGAAGTTAAAGGCAATTCGGTTCCAATAGGAAGACCTATTGACAATAGTCATTTTTACATTACGGATGACAATATGAACTTACTCCCAAAAGGGTTCACTGGAGAATTATGTGTTTCGGGTGCAGGGATCGGCTTGGGATATTTGAATAGACCGAGTTTAAGTGAAGAAAAATTCATAGTTGACCCCTTTCAAGAGAATCAAAGAATGTACCTAACCGGGGATTTGGCACGTTGGCTTCCAAACGGAGAAATGGAATTCATTGGCAGAAAGGATCAACAGGTGAAAATTCGAGGGTACAGAATTGAGCTTGAAGAAATTCAGCATCAAATAGAATCCCATGAGGCAATCGATCAGGCGGTAGTACTTGCTCTGCATTTAAATGAACAAGAACCTACTTTAGGTGCTTTTATCGTTAAAAACGAAAACTCTACGGTTTCACAATCCGAACTAGAAGAATTCATTGGTAAATCTTTACCTAATTTCATGATTCCTGCTATTTGGGTTTTCTTAGATGAAATTCCGGTCACAACCAACGGTAAAGTTGATCGTAAGACCTTAATAGAAAAAGTCGATTTAACTAAAGGTGAAATTAAACCTGCATCAACTGATATTGAAAAACGCTTGGTTGAGATGGTTTCGGAGTTGCTAAACATCAATGAAGTTGGAATTAACTATTCTTTCTTTCAGTTAGGGGGGCAATCATTATCAGCAATTAAGCTTAACGCTTTCATAGAAGACCATTTCAACATTCGTTTAGATGTTAAAGCCATATTTAACGCGAAAGATTTAGAAGCCCTTGCGGGAGTTATTGAGTCTACTATTAATTCTGACGGTGACCTGAGCACTGCTGTTTTAGATATTCAAATTATACCGGACCACGAACATTACGATTTATCTCCAGCTCAAAAAAGGCTTTGGCTCCTTGACCAAATTCAAGGTGGAACTCAAGACTACAACATAAGTTCTAGATATAGCATCACGTCGAAATTCAGTTCCGAACAACTCGAAACGGCTTTTCGAATTCTGATAGAAAGACATGAAGCCTTAAGAACGAATTTCATTGAAATAGATGGTGTCCCTAAACAAATAATTCATGAGCAACCTAATTTCGTTGTAAATGAAATAGATCTATCTGGATCAGGTTCGAAAGAATTCAATAAGCAATTAAAAGAGATCTTAGATCAAGAAAACAACTATGTTTTCAACCTGGAAAAAGATCAGTTACTGAGAGTTACTTTGGTGCAAGAAGATGACGACGCACATCATCTCATTTTTGTAATGCACCATATCGTAACAGACGGTTGGTCAATGGAACTGCTTAAAACCGAATTCGTACAGATTCTTAATTCAATTGTAAAACAAGAAACACTAGTTCTTCCAGAGTTACCAATTCGTTATCGCGACTATTCTAAATGGCAAAACGATTTACTCAGTTCAACGGAACTAGATCAGCAACAAAAATTCTGGCATGAAACTCTTTCGGGCGAACTACCACTAATGGACTTGCACCTAGATGGAACTCCCCACTCCGAAATGACCAATAAGGGGAGTCGCTACACAGTATTTCTTAACGAAAAGCAGCTTCACTCGCTTAAAAATGTTGGTAGAACAACTGATTCCAGTATTTTCATGGTGTTGCTTTCCGCCTTCAATATCTTGCTAAGCAGAGTTCTTGATTCCAATGATATTATAATAGGAACTCCAATTGCCGGGAGAAATCATTATGAACTAAAGTCCATAATTGGTAATTTCCTTAACACCGTGGTTTTGAGAAATCAAATTAAAACTGATATTTCCACGAAGGACTTTATTGCACAAGTCAGAACCAACACACTAAATGCACTAAACAATCAAAACTATCCATTTGAACAGTTAGTGGATGACCTAAATATTCCTAGAGATACTAATCGCTTCCCAATTACTTCCGTGTTTGTGAACATGCTAAATTTTGGATTCGAAAACCCTGGGAAAATTCACAGCTTTGATAGTAAACACCAAGGTATCAGTAATAAGATAAAATTCGATCTCAACTTTTATTTGGAAGAATATGAGAACGGTTTACGAATATCATGCGACTATAAAAATGAACTACTAAACGCTAACTCAGTTGAGATTCTAGTTTCTAGATTGGTAAAAGTGATTGAGTCTTTTAGCAACTTGTCTTTACCTGTTGATGAAATTGATACTGGGGAAGCATTACATAAACCAAATAACATAGGAGATGCAAAATGGTATTCTGGCAATAAGAATATCGTTGAAATTTTCAGTGAGCAAGTCTCAATTTACAAGAATAATTTAGCGGTCAAAGATCACGCTGGGTTTCTAACTTACACAAAACTTGATCAACTTTCGGATGGTCTAGCATACCAATTAACATCCAAATTTAACACCCCATCAAAAATTGGAATCTGTACAGAACATAATCGCAATATGCCAATTGCAGTTTTTGGTTCATTGAAAGCTGGGGGGACTTATATACCACTTGATCCTGCTTATCCAAAAGAACGTATTCAGGAAATCCTAAACCAAACTCAACCAGAGGTTATAATTGTTGACGGAACGACCAAAGATCTTTTTAAGAATCTTATAAATACGGAACTTCTGATTCTGGAGGAAACCGAACTAATGAAATCTGGTGAGACTAAAATTGCTAATTCGGAAGTTACGGCTAAAAACAATGCTTACATCCTTTACACTTCTGGAAGTACGGGTAAACCTAAAGGTGTTGTTCAATCCCATGCTTCAGTGTTACACTTTATATCTCAATATTCAAATGCGTTAAATATTTCGGCAAACGACGTTTTAACTGGGTTCTCGTCAATTTGCTTTGATTCGTTTGTCAACGATATGTTTGGTGCAATTCTTAATGGTGCTACTTACGTTCCTATTTCGCTTAAAACGAACACTTCTATATCGGACTTGGTTAACCTAATTAATAATTATGGAGTAACCATTTGGCACTCAGTACCTGGAGTATTTAGACAATACGCTGAACTTTTGACCAACTCAAATGAAGCAAACAACACGCTCCGAATTATTAAAATGACTGGTGAGGCTTCAACACTTTCAGATTTTAATCTGTTTAAGAACATTAGTTCAAAAGAATGTGAATTTGTGGTAAGCTATGGTTCCACGGAATCAACTTTAAATGCCATTAAATCTTACGACCACAATACTGAGGTTAACAAATCAATTTTATCACCTGGCAAAGTAGTTTCTAGAACTCACGTAGCAATTCAAAGATCAAACAACACGCTTGCTTCTTTACTTGAACCTGGTGAAATCTTGATTCATAGTGATTTCATAACAACTGGTTATTACAACAATCAAGAACTAAATTCTACATCATTTGTCACGATTAATGATCAGCGATACTACAAAACTGGCGATATAGGCAAAATTTTAAGTGACGGCAGTTTAGAAATTCTTGGGCGAGCTGATGGACAAGTCAAAATTCGAGGAGTTCGTGTTGAGTTGAATGAAATTCGCGAAGTTTTAATTCAGCACCCACAAGTTAGTTCTGCGGTAATTAAAGTAGTTAAAGATCAAGATCAACAATCTCAAATCGTGGCTTATTATGTTGGGAATTCGGAATCCACTGAATTAAGAAGCTTTTTAGCCAATAAACTTCCGGACTATTTTATTCCATCCTACTATGTCCCTTTAGAGCAAATTCCAACTACACCAAACGGAAAGGTAGACAGGAATGCATTACCAGAACCTCTGGAGGAACACTTAAGTCGTACTAATACATTTGTTGAACCTAGCACCAAAATGGAGATTCAGATCGCCAATATTTGGAAAGAGGTTCTTGGAATTTCTAGTGTTGGAACAAAGGACAACTTCTTTGAATTAGGTGGACACTCCTTAAAAGCTACAGCCTTCATTGCTCGTTTCAAAAAACGGCATGGAATTGCAATTCCTCTTCAAGTAATTTTTGAAAACCCTACGGTAGAACATATTGCAAATTATTCCCAAGATAATGGTCAAAGACAATTTGAAAATATTGATAAAGCTCCAAAACTTGAACACTACCCGTTAACCTCCGCTCAAAAACGTCTTTTCCTTTTAAATCAATTTGATGAGACGAGTCTCAATTATAACATGCCTGCAGTGAGTCACATTTATGGTGAGTTAAATTTTGAGCAATTCAACAAAGCATTTAAGCAATTAGTGGATAGGCATGAAAGTTTAAGAACCAATTTTGTAGGGCTTGAAGATGACGTCTTTCAAACGATTAGAACCAATGAAAACTTTGCAGTAGAATACGCAGAAGATTCAGAAAGTAATATCGACCGTTTAATAAGTGATTTTATCCGTCCTTTCAACCTTCAAAATGATCTTCTATTTCGTGTAAAACTTGTTAAACTCCAAGAAAAGCATCATCTCCTTCTTTTTGATATGCACCATATAATTTCTGATGGTCATTCGATTGGAGTGATTAAAAACGACTTTATAAAACTCTACAACGAAGTAGCTTTAGAGCCTTTAAAAATCCAATTTAAAGACTATGCGCATTGGTATAATAACCAGAAGAAAAATGGAAAGTTCAATGCACATCAAGAACATTGGTTAACTACTCTTGAAGAACCTGTTCCTACGTTGGAATTACCATACGACTATCCACGACCTGAGTTACAAAGTTTTGCTGGAGATACTTTTAATTTTGCAATTACGAAAGAACAATGGAATCGTCTAAACCAGTTCTCCAATGATAATGGAGTAACCACTTACATGATTCTCCTTGCAGCATATAAAATTCTACTTCACAAATTTTCTGGAAACCAAGATTTAACCGTAGGCTCTCCTATTTCAGGTCGTTTCGACGATGATCTCGAAAACCTTATAGGAATGTTTGTAAATACACTTGTAATTCGATCACAGCCGAAAGTAGATAAAAGTTTTATAGAATATTTGAAAGAGGTTAAAACAGCTTCCGTCAAAGCTTTTGACCATCAGCTCTTTTCATTTGAAGAAATTGTAGAGCAACTAAATTTAGAAAGAGACCTATCCAGAAACCCATTGTTCGACACCATGTTCGTCTTACAAGATCAACCTGAGATAGAAACAGAACTTAAAGCCAAATTAAGCTTTGAAGCTCATGCAAGAAAAAATAAATCCTCAAAATTTGACTTAAGCTTAATGGCATTTCAGCGTGAAGCTGGAATTAACTTCGTAATGGAGTATTGCACCGATTTATTCAACAAAGATAGTATTACCAAATTCTCCAATGCCTACCTAAAAATTTTAACCGAGGTATTGGTTGATCCTAATCTGCTTATTGGTGAAATTGACATTCTAGATTCTGACGAATTGAAAAAAATCCACGGTTTCAATTCAATCAAAGACTTTAAAATTTCGCATACCGTTTCAGAGCAAATAGAACTTCATCTAAAATCAAAGAAGTCAAACGTTGCTATATCTTTTAAAGAGCAAGAAATAAGCTATGAGCAATTAGATACTCGTGTTAAAGATTTTCAGCAAGTAATTGGCAACATTAGTGGAGAACGAATAGCTCTAGTCTTATCTAAATCCACAGATTGTATAGCTACTATAGTAGCCATTTTAGAAACTGGCAATTCCTACATTCCTATTGATCCTAAAAGTCCAGAAAATCGTATTAACTACATTTTAGATGATGCCAATGTTAAGGCAATTTTTGTGGAACAAGAAGCTAATTTCTCGGACAACATAACGGTTTGGGATATTAATAACCTACCCAAGATCGATACAACTATCGAACGAACCAACAAAGCTTCTTTGGAGCAAGAAGCGTATATCATTTATACTTCTGGCTCTACAGGACAACCTAAAGGAGTTAGTGTTTCACACAGAGCACTTATTGAAAAGCTAGAAGCCGAAAAACATCTTCTAAATTGGTCTGAAAATCTAACCACAATATTCACATCCAATTATACGTTCGATGCTTCTTTACTAGAAATTTTTCCGCCCCTTTATTTTGGTGGCACCCTAGTTATTCCAGAAGAAGATAGACTGCTTGACTTTCAGTACATCCATGATTTAATAAATAAAAACAACATCAATGTAATTCAAGGAACTACAAGCTATTTCAAGACTTTTCTTCAAAATACTGCGGAAATAGATTCTGAAGAATCAAGTATCCAACACTTTTGTATTGGTGGAGAGTCGTTAACTGCAGAAGTTGTAAATGAATTAAGAAAGAGGTTTCCGAACGCTCAAATAAACAACCATTATGGTCCTACTGAAGCTACAATAGATGCTATTGTAAAAACCAATGTTAAGACATTTGGCAAAAACATCATTGGTAAACCAATGCCTAATACCGCTACTTATATCCTAAATGGAGCAAACAGGCCCGTTCCTATTGGAGTTTTAGGTGAAATCTGTTTGAGTGGTAAATCCATTGCTAATGGTTACATCAATCGACCAGATCTAACCACCACCGTATTTATAGAGAACCCTTTTAACCCTACACAACAATTATACAAGACTGGTGACCTAGGTAGATGGACTGAAAACGGAGAAATAGAATTTTTCGGAAGAAAGGATAACCAGTATAAAATTCGTGGATACCGAGTTGAACTTGAAGAAATAGAACGTCAATTAGAAAAAATCGAAGGAATTGAAACGGGTATAGTAACGGCATTAAAAAATACTAGCGGAGATTATGAACTGGTTGCTTATTTCACAGGAACAGAAAATCTTGCTATAAAAGAAATTCGTCAATCACTAGCAGAAGTTTTTCCTTCATTTATGATCCCTTCTTACTTTATGAGAATCAATGAGGTTCCATTTAGCAAAAGTGGTAAGATCGACAAGAAATCCCTGCCTTCACTTTCTGAAGCAGAAATGGATACTGGAATTGAATTCGTTCTGGCCAAGGACGGAATTGAAACTGAACTGATGGAAATTTGGAAAACCGTATTGAAACGGGATCGAATTAGTACCAAAGATAATTTTTTCGATCTAGGCGGACATTCATTGAAGGCAACTCAGGCGGTATCAAGGATTCAGCGAAATCTTGAAATCAAATTGAATCTTCGTGAGTTCTTTTCAAACCCTACGATCGAATCACTTGCTTTATATTTAGAAAAACAAGAGCGCAATAGCTACAAAGGAATTGAAGTTATTGCCAAATCAGCAGATTACGAATTATCAAACCCACAACGCAGACTCTGGATTATTGATCAACTCGGAGGTAATAAAAGTGTTTACAACATGTCAGGGGCTGTCACCATTGGTGGTAACCTAAATGTAGAGGCATTTTCAAAAGCTTTCGACACCATTATTGAGCGCCATGAAATACTCAGAACTGTTTTCATAAATCTAGACGGGAATCCAAGACAAAAAATCATCGATATTGACGAATTTAACTTCAAACTTGAATTCGAAGATATTTCTGGAAAAGAAGGCAAACTAGAACTTGCAAAAGAACTAGCTAAGAAATCTGCACTGCATGAATTTGATCTGGCAACGGGCCCATTACTAATAGCTAAGATCATAAAACTTGAAGATTCAAAACACATTTTCACTTATACTATTCATCATATAATTTCCGATGGTTGGTCCATGGAGATTTTGATCAATGAAGTTACGGCATTATACAAAGCGTATCAACTTGGAACAGAATCGCCTCTTTCACCGTTAAAGTTGCAGTATAAAGATTTTGCTGCTTGGCAAAACGAACGAATTTCCAATGTAGATGAAGCCTATTGGATGAAAAAATTAAGTGGCAACCCTGACTTAATAAACATTCCTACTGACTTTCCTAAAGATGAATTTAATGAAGGAATTGGAGAACAGGAACGAATAAGAATTGAAGAAGAACTCGTCCTTAAGCTTAAAGAAGCTGCAAAAAAACATGATACAACTTTATCTAATGTAGTATTAACGGTATTCAATATTCTTTTAAGTCAACTTTCTGGCCAAACGGATATTCTAATTGGTATGACCAGCGCAAACCGTAATCACCCCGACATTGAAGACTTAATTGGATTCTTTGTAAACTCCCTAGTAATACGTACAGATTTAAGTGGAGATTTATCGTTCGGCGATCTTATAGAACAAGTGAAAATCAATACCGCGGAAGCTTTTGAACACCAAAACTACCCATTTGATTTACTGGTCGAAAAATTGAGCCCAGAACGTTTTACGAATCATCAACCTCTTGTCAATGTTACTTATTCTTTCCAAAACTTAAAAGATGTTGTATTAGAAAGTGATCAGGCTGTTCATTCGAAAATGGAGAAGCAAGACTCTTTACAAATCTCAGGATTTTATTTTGGGGAAGGCAACAACACCTCTAAATTTGATATACTTTTGTTTGTAAATGAAATTGAAGGGGAGCTAGACTTGAATTTTGAATATAACTCGGCTATTTTTAAACGAACTACTATTCAAAAATACCTTGGGTACTTCAAACGATTTATCACAATGGTAGCAGAAGGTGAATAGCCTTCAACAATAACTAAGAACTAACTATACTAGACATAAACATGAAATTATCGAATTTCAATCTTCTGGACGACGAGGACGATAGTGGAAAAGATGAATTGACCATTTTATTGGATTCGTTCAATGATACCAAAGCAAACTTCCCTGACAAAAGCATTAAGCAGTTGTTCGAAGAACAGGTTGATAAACATCCTAATAACATTGCTTTAGTATTCGGAGACATTAACATAACCTATTTAGAACTTGATCAAAAAGCTAATCAATACGCTCATTTTCTAATTAAACGAAATATTAGTTCAGGCAATATTATTGGACTTATGTTCGATAAGTCATTGGAAATGCTATATGCAATTATTGGATGTGTTAAAATAGGTGCCACATACCTCCCAATGGATCCAAACTACCCAACCGACCGTCTTAAATTCACTATTGATGATGCCCAACCCGAACTTATTCTCTCTACACGAGAACATGTTCAGAAACTAAATAAATTACAATGGGAATGCAGTTCTCTTAAATCCTTTGTTTGTGTTGATAGCTCCAATGTTTTGCAAGAAAAAGAAACGCAAAACGAGCTGATGAAAAAAGAGCTTTGGGATTTTATTGGTGAACAATCTCATGACGATATTTCTGGAGGTGCATGGTTTTCTAGTTACACTGGAGAAGATCTTCCTAGAGAAGATATGGATGAATATGCAGATAACGTATTTAAAAAAGTTGAGCCTTTCCTTAAACCTGAAACCAAGGTGTTGGAAATTGGGTGTTCTTCTGGAATAAGCATGTTCCGAATCGCACCTAAAATTAAATCTTACTACGGAACCGACCTTTCTTCTGAAATATTAGCCAAAACTGAATTAGAACGACAGCGTTTAGGGATGGAAAACGTAACGCTAGAAGTTCTTCCAGCACATGACATTGATCAGGTAAAAGACTCTGGTTTTGACCTCATCATCATAAACAGTGTAATCCAGCTATTCAATGGTCACAACTACCTGAGAGACGTGCTCAACAAGGCTATTCATTTGATGAGTGATTCAGGTAAAATTTTCCTTGGAGATTTACAGGATCAAGACAAAAAAGAGGAATTAATTGAGTCCTTAAAAACATTTCAAAAAGAAAATATTGGTAAAGGTTATACAACAAAAACCGACTGGTCTAACGAGTTATTCATTTCGAGAGACTTCCTTAATGACCTTCGATTCGAAAATGCTGCAATTCGTTCGATAGAACCTTCGGATAAAATTCATACGATTAAAAACGAATTGACCGAGTTTCGATTTGATGCAGTACTGAACGTAAATAAAAAGGAGAATTCGACTCCGCCCATTTCTGAAAAAAACAAGCTCCAATTCAACAACTACGACATTGACAGTTGTCCAACGGATCGCAACGACACTAAAGTAGTTCCGAATGATTCGCTGTACATCATATACACTTCAGGTTCCACTGGTCGTCCAAAAGGATGTGTAATCTCCCATCAAAATGTAGCACGGTTAATGATCAACGATCGTAATTATTTTGATTTTAATGAGAATGACATCTGGATAATGGCTCATGCCTACTATTTTGATTTTTCAGTTTGGGAGATGTATGGACCTTTGCTTTACGGCGGCAAGTTAATTATACCAACAAAATCAGAAGTTAGGGATGTTGCTGGGTTGTATCAATTAGTAAATAAGCACAAAATTTCCGTTCTGAATCAAACACCACTGGCCTTTAACTTCTTCATTCAGGAGGCGCTAGGAGATTCTAAGAATTCGTTGAGTGAACATCTAAGGTATGTAATATTTGGTGGAGATAAATTAGATCCTCAAAAATTAATTCCGTGGTCAGAAAAATACGACTTAGACCAGATTCAGTTAATAAATATGTTTGGGATTACGGAAACTACAGTTCATGTAACCTACTATAAAATCACGGAAAAAGACTTAAACAATAAAGGAATCAGCCCAATTGGTAAACCTCTTCCAGAAACAACCGTCTATGTGCTAAACGACAATCAAAAACCTGTTCCTGTCGGAATTATGGGAGAAATGTATGTCGGTGGAACAGGAGTTTGTAAAGGTTACTTAAATCGCAAAGAATTAACAGCTGAACGATTTATTGACAATCCAGTTAAACCAGGTGAACGTCTTTATAGAACTGGCGATTTAGCTCGTTGGCAAGAAGGTGGAAACCTTGAATACCACGGAAGGAAAGATTTTCAAGTAAAAATTCGAGGATACAGAATTGAACTTGGCGAAATCGAGGCGATTCTTAGATCTTTTGGATCAATAAATGATGCCGTTGTTATCGCGTATGAAAAGGAGGAGCAAAAAGAACTAGTTGCATATGTAATAAGCGACGAGGCTCCAGATGTGCAGGAATTAAGAAGTTATTTATTGTTGGATTTGCCTGAATTTATGGTTCCAGCGCATTTCGTGAAAATCGATGAGATTCCACTTACCGTAAATGGCAAGCTAGATAAAAAATCTCTCCCAGACCCTTATCAATCTGGAATGGGAAGTGGCGTTGAATACGTTGCTCCAGAGAATGAACTCCAACAAACGCTTTGTGAAGTAATGCAAGAGATTCTTGGAGTTACGCAAGTTGGAATTCTGGATAATTTCTTTGCTATAGGAGGAGATTCTTTAAAAGCTATTCGTGTGGTTGCTCAGCTTAATAAAAGGTTGGACACTACGGTTAAAGTAAGCCACATCTTCTCCCACCAAACCATTAAAGAATTAGCACCAGCTATTGAATCAATTGAGAAAGTTCTTGGCGCAAGCGATCATGAAATTGGCTCGGAATATCTTGACAAGTATGAACAAGATTTAATTTCTAAAAATGACGAGTTAAAGGATGAAAACGTAGATTACATTTATCCACTTACTTCGATAGAAAAAGGAATGATCTTCTCGTCCATGTTAAGACCCGAAGAGCCTGTTTACTATGATCAATTCACGTACAACCTAAACATCCAAAGTACAGAGATTTTCGAAAAAGCGTTTGAGTTAATGATCGAAAAACATCCGATTCTTCGCTCTCGCTACTACATGAAACGGTTCAACGAACCTACCAAGATTGTTCAAAAGAAAATAGATCTACCTATTTCGTTCGATAACATTTCTGATTTAGGAACCGAAGAACAACAAAAAACGATTAACGAGTATCTTAAAACAGATGCTCAAAAACGACTTGGATTTGATGGAGAAATCCTTTGGCATTTAAAAGCATTCCTACTTCGAGAAAATCACTATTACATAGTATGGAGTGTTCATCACGCAATATTGGATGGGTGGAGTGAAAGTTCGTTCGTAATGGAGTTTGCCAACCTTTGCGGAAACCCTGATCTTCTTAAAATCAACTCCCTTACAAAACTAAAAGCCAATTATAGAGATTACTGCGCAATTAACATTGGTAAAGAGCTGAGCGGTCGCTCCATTGAATTCTGGAAAAACTATTTGTCTGGATACACTCGTAACAAACTTCCGTTCAACCTAAGTGGAAAGAAAATTAACGATTCTCTAGGCATGTACAGGGTTGGAAAGTACTTCGATAAATCACTGTCTGAAAAAATTGAATCTACTCGACAAGAATTAGGAGTTACTTACAAATCAATTTGTCTTGCTGCATACTCATACCTAATGCATATTCTATGCTCGGAAGTAGACGTTGTATCTGGAGTCGTATCAAATGACCGACCTGAAATTGAGGATGGAGATAAAATTCTTGGGTGTTTCCTTAACACCATTCCTTTCCGAGTTGATTTCGAAAAAATCGAAACATATCGAGATATTGTGTTGGAACTCAACTCTTATTTAACGAAGGTTAAAGAACACGAAATTTATCTGGTCGATATTGCCAATGCAGCTGGTGATAAAGCATCTTCAGGAAACCCTATGTTCGATTGCATCTTCAATTTCACGGATTTCCATGTAATGGATGACCTGGAAGAAGAGAATACCCAGGTTCAATATGCAGAGAGAGTTCCTAACTTAAAAGTTGATCAAAACAACCTAATGACCAACACTCTTTTTGATGTCGAAGTAGATAAAACAGGTGGACATTTGACCGTTGGAATTAAATATGCTACAGCCTATTTCGAACAGGGTGATGTAAGGTATGCTTTAGACCTATATGAACGAATTCTAAGAGCATTCGTTGAAGGTGTAAATCAAGAAATGAATGCTTCATTATTGCTAGATGAGGATACTCGTAATGAATTGTTATATGAATTTAATAATACCATTACTCCATACTCTGATACACTTTTGATGCATCAGCTTTTCGAAAATCAAGTTATCAAAACCCCTAGCAACATTGCCCTAACCCAAGATGGTAAAAATGTAACATACTCTGAACTTGATTCGAAGGCAAATCAAATTGCACAATTACTAATAGAATCGGGTACTAAAAGTGGGGATAACGTTGGTATCATATGCGATCGAAACTTCAAAATGATTGAAGGGCTATTGGGAATTCTAAAGGCTGGTGCAGCATACGTACCAATTGATCCTGCTTACCCAGAAGATCGTCAGGCTTATATATTGGATAACTCGAATGCAGACATAATCATAACCGACTCGAAATATCCAATTGCAAACAATTCGAATAAAACTTTTATAAACCTTAGTGAAGTTGATTATGGGTCCCTCTCTACCATAAAACCAGAATTAACAAAAGATAGTAAGGATTTAGCTTATACAATTTATACTTCAGGTTCTACGGGAAGACCTAAAGGAGTAATGATTCGCCATCACTCAGCAGTAAATCTAATCGAGTGGGTGAATAAAACGTATAACGTAAATGAGAACGATAGGCTGTTGTTCATTACCTCAATGTGTTTCGATCTTTCAGTTTATGATATTTTTGGAATGCTTGCCGCTGGAGGAGTTGTAGTGATTACTCGTCAAGATCAGGTACGAGATCCTGAATTGTTACAAAACTTAATGATTGATGAAAAAATCACATTCTGGGATTCGGTACCTACCACCATGAATTATTTGGTAGATATGATTGAGTCCAACGAATCGGAATACCTACAAAACGACCTTCGTCTTGTGTTTATGTCTGGTGACTGGATTCCGGTTAGTCTTCCTGAACGGATCAATCAATACTTCCCGAACGCAAAAAATATTAGTCTGGGTGGAGCAACTGAAGGAACAGTTTGGTCTAACTTCTACCCTATTGAAATTGTTCGACCAGAACAAATTAGTATCCCTTACGGTAAGCCAATTGACAACAATTTCTTTTATATCCTCGATGATAATCAAAACCCAGTTCCCAAAGGAGTTGCAGGAGAGTTATTCATTGGTGGCCAAGGAGTAGCTGTAGGTTATGCTAACGATGAAGAAAAAACGAATGCTTCTTTCTTCAATGATCCTTTCTCAAAACTACCTAATGCAACCATGTACAAAACTGGGGATCTTGGTCGCATGATGGCAGATGGGAATATGGAATTTCTTGGTAGAAAAGATTTTCAGGTTAAAATTAGGGGATTCAGAGTCGAATTAGGAGAAGTTGAGAATCAGCTCCAAAGAATCAACGAAGTTCGGCGGGCAGTGGTGTTGGCAAAAGATGACCCTAACAACTCTAAATTTCTTTGCGCTTATATTGTACTCGAACAAGAAATTAACAATGACTCCTTAAAGAATAAACTGCAAGAGAGTTTACCCGAATATATGATTCCAGGGGTATTCGTTAGAATCGACCAGATTCCAATAACCAGTAATGGTAAAATAGATAGAAAAGCATTACCTGAACCAGAAGACGTAATTGAATCGGCAAATTTCAAAGCTCCTGTGTCAACTGAAGAAAAAGAACTTGCTCAAATCTGGAAAGACATCCTAAAAGTTGAAAAAGTCGGACTTAGCGACAACTTCTTTGAACTAGGTGGACATTCGCTAAGAATTAACCTCTTGGTAAATCGTATTCATAAGTCTTTCGATGTGAAGGTATCTATTGGTGACATGTTTACACGAAATACCATTGAGAAACAAATTGAACTCATTCATAAGCTTGACAAGAAAAGTTTTAAGAATATAGTTGCTATCGAAGAACAAGAATACTATGATGTTTCTTACGCTCAGCAGCGCCTCTGGGTGATTGACAAGTTGAGGAACGAACCTAACGTTGAATACAACATTCCAATCAACATGAGCTTAGGTGGCGATCTTGACATCAATGCTCTTGAAAAAGCCTTTCAAACATTAATAGAAAGACATGAATCTCTACGTACGGTTTTCGTTGAGGTGGATAATGCTCTTAAACAAAAAATC
>JAHDFW010000201.1 GCA_020627945.1 Cytophagales bacterium | reverse complement strand
CAAACTTAACTAAATTTTAGTTCAAATCAACCTGATTACGAGCTTTTTCCAAATCTGCCTCCGTATCAATACCCTTAGAATCGTACTTAGTGACACCTGTTTTAATAGAGTAACCGCTTTCAAGCCATCTCAACTGCTCTAATGATTCTGCAATTTCCAAGCCAGATTGCGAAAGTTCTGTAATTTGCTTCAAAATGTCCGTTCTATAAGCGTAGATACCAATATGCCTATAATATGTATGTTCGTCAATCCACTTATCCTCGGGTTTATTTTTTAAATAAGGAATAGGTTGCCTTGAAAAATAAAGAGCCTCTCCCAACTTATTAATTACCACTTTCGGCTTGGATGGGTCTAAAAGATCTTCAGATGAATCTATTTTCTTTACTAATGTAGCTAACTCCACATTTTCCTGAAGCAAATCAACTACCTGCTCAATTTGTTGAGGCTCAATAAAGGGTTCATCTCCTTGAATATTAATTACAAAATCGGGGATTGAGTCTAGCCCGTCCACAACTTCTTGAATTCGATCTGTACCTGTATTATGACTTGAGCTGGTCATTACGACATTTCCACCCCACTTTTTCACTTCCTGAAAAATACGATCATCATCGGTAGCTACAATTACTGAGTTCAACGCCTTTACTTTTTGACATTGCTCATACACCCGTCGAATCATAGTTTTCCCTCCGATTTCCTTCAATGGCTTTCCTGGCAATCTTGTTGATGCATACCTTGAAGGAATAACCCCTACAATCTTAATTTCTCCCATAATTCCTCCAGACGATCAAGTAGTTTTTCTAACAATTAAAGTCGTTCCTTCTGTACCGACTATAACCACACTCTCCCCTTTCCCAATAAATTCACCTCTACTTTCGGCATTTAATGTTTTTCCTTCAAATAAAATTTTACCTGAAGGCCTTAAATCTGAAAACACTTGTGCTACATCTCCGATAGTAATGTCCAATTTTGGTGCTGAACTATATCCTTGTTCAGTTGCAAGAGTGTCTTGTAAGGCGAACCTGTTAAACGCTTTAGTGTTTAAAACACCAAGCCCGCCAAAGAATATAAACGCGGCGAGCCCAGAGACTCCCATAAGTATAGCGAAAATAGAACCAAATATTTGAGTAGGCATTACATACGTAAAGTCAAAGAAATCATTGTTTACCATCATCAGGAAAAGAGCAAGCAAACAGCAAATAATCCCTGAAATACCAGTAACACCAAATCCAGGAATCACAAAAACCTCAAGGCCGATAAGTATCATCCCCACCAGAAATATTGCTACTTCCCAATTTTCGGCAAGACCGTTCATATAGTATGGAACCAAATAAAGAATTCCTGCTAAAATTGCAGCTCCTAAAGGAAATCCTACACCAGGTGACTGAAGCTCAAAATAAATTCCTCCGATAATTATCATTATCAGAACTCCACTAATCGCCGGATTTAGGAAGAAAGCTATAACCTTCTCACTTGCTGGTTTTTCATATGAGATAGTTTCATAATTAGTTAGATCATTTAGCTTTAGTACCTCCTGTAAGGAATTGGCAGTTCCCTCGCAGTAGTTATGTTTTATAGCCTCAGACATGGTAAACGTAATGAGTTTACCTTCCTCTATCACGGAATCGATTTCAATTCTTTCGTCAACCATAGCTTCTGCAATTCTAGGATCTCTATTGTTGGCTTCAGCAGTTGCACGCATAATTCCTTTCATATAGGCCTGAATTTTTTCACTAGCCTTCTCTCCATCTCCAGTGACGGCTGTTGCTGCACCAATAGTGGAGCCTTCGGCCATATAAATCTTATCACAGGAAATTGAAATTAGGGCTCCAGCCGATGCTGCATTACGATTAATAAATGCATATATAGGCACGGGGCACCTCAAAAATCTTTGACGAATAGAATCGGCATCTTCTATGATTCCTCCATACGTGTTAAGTTCTACGATCACCAAATCGGCGTTCTGTTTTGTAGCTTCTTGAAGAGCTAATTCGGAATGTCGGTTGGTCCTAGGATCAATAACATCGTCAATTTTAAAGTGAAACACCTTCTTTTCCTGAGCCAAAAGGCCCAGTGGTAAAAGGCAAAGTATCAGCAATATGACTTTTGTGGTTCTTTTCATATTGGTAAAAATAAAAAAATCTAATCAAGAATAGAACTAGATGACCAGAAAGGCACAAAAATTGTACTAATAGAAACTATAAGGAAGAGAAAAACGTTGTTTAATCTGCAATTAGCCTTTTATATTAGACATAAATGGCGTAAATTTGCTTAGTTAAGGATATTAATATCTTATGAAGACGCGCATCGAAATAAAATGGATTACTGGAATTTTTGCCTTGTTGCTTTTTACCACCACGGTAAATGCATCAATTATAGATTCCATTGGACGAAGAATCGAAAATGGAAAAATAATAATACTGCACAAAGTTGAATCTAAACAAACTGTGTATGCTATTTCCAAAATTTATAACGTAAGTCAGGACGTTATCTATAATGCTAACCCAACTGCGAAAGAAGCTCTTAAAGTAGGTCAGATTTTAAAAATCCCTACGGGTCGTAATGCAGATGGAAGCGCACCGTATATCGCACCTGGTACAAGTGTTAAAACACATACGGTAGGAAAAGGTGAAACACTCTATTCTATTTCAAAAATTTACAATATCAAAGTTGGTGAAATCAAGCGTTGGAATAAACTTGAATCTAGCGAACTTTCTACTGGGCAAGTATTAAAAGTTGCAGGAAAAAGTACTGAAACAGTTTCTGCTGCTCCTGCACCAAAGGTGGACATCAAAGGAAAGAAAACGCATATCGTACAGAAAAAAGAGACGATGTACTCTATTTCCAAACAATACAAGGTTGACATAGACGATTTAAAAGCATGGAACAAATTAGAATCTTCTTCTCTCTCTGAAGGGCAGATTCTAGTGGTGGAAGGAACTTCCAGTACCACCATGGCAAGTGCTAAATCTGGCGATCAGGATTTAGTAATAACGACCAACACATCGAGTTCTAAGCCAAAGTCTAAACCAGAACCAACTCCACAAACTAAGCCTCAGCCTAAACCTGTCGCAACGCAACCTGCGTCATCAGGTACTACGTCTAGAAGTTTGGATGAAGACGGTTTCCACACCGTTCAAAAAGGAGAATCGCTGTACGCTATTTCTAAAAAATATAATGTAAGTGTTGACAACTTGAAAAAATGGAATCAATTAAGTGATAATTCGATTTCTGAGGGTCAAATGCTTCTTGTTTCTACTCCTCAAGAAACTGAAGATGCAATGGATATTTTATTAGCAGTAAATGAAGAGGATGACGATTTAAGAAAGGGTGGTAGTAAACCAACAGCCGCTACTACAAAAAATACTACTCGTAATACCAGTACCACGACCTATTCATCCAATACGAATACTCGCCCAGCAACAACCAATGGGGGAACTCCTAAGAATATAGACCAACACAAGGAGCACACCAATACTGATCATGGAGAGGATGATGCGGTGAATCAAGCTCTTGCTCATTCAATGCATAAAATTGGAGAAGTTGAACAACAGAAAGAGTTGTATGAACAAGAGCAACGTGACCGGGACTTAACCCCTACCCCTCAACCTAGTCAGGGAAACAGAGATTATTGGCATATCCCAACACAAATTAACACGTATCAAGACACTTTAATATACGGTATCCGATCTATAAAAAAGAATGTTGGTAAATACGCAAAAACCGTTGAAACAGGTGTTTGTGAATTAATCGAAGACAATCACTGGGATACAAAATACAATTGTCTTCATGCCGAAGCAGAAATAGGAACTATTATTCAGGTAACACAACCTGAAAATGGCAAAAGTGTTTTTGTTCGCGTTGTAGGAAGATTAGTGGAAGATAGTAGTCACCCGAATAGGGTTATTAAAATTTCCCACCACGCAGGGGCCCGTATTGATCCAGGAAGAAATAGAATGCCAATCGAAATTTCATACGTTCCAAAACGTACGTCAGACTTTGAAAATCGTCCAAAATAATATTATTTAGGGACTTAATTAAAATTGAAATACTTAAACAAACATCATCATTATGAAAAACGTCTTCAAATTAGGTGTATTGATCATTTTCTGTTCAATCTTCACCACAAACATTTTTGCTCAAAAGAAAAAGGTAGCAGTTACTTCTTTTTGGGTATCTAAACATATTGGTTTTGACCAATTGGGTGGCAATGCTGCTTTGGCTGCAAGTATTGCTTCTCTTGCAGAAGATCCGAACTTCAATCTTCAGCCAGTACTAGACAACTTTTACACAACATTTACAGAAGGGTATGCGAAGCAATTCCCATTTGATCTTGTTCCTGAAGATGTAGTTTTAAACGATCCAAATTATCAGGCATTTGAAGGAAGGTTTAATGAGTCTAAAGATGCGGACCGTAGTAAATTATTTCAAAGATTCTTGACTCCTAAGACATACAAGCCATTAGTAAGATCGGCTATCAAAGGTGAAAAAAGTAATCAAGTGCAAATGGCAAAAATGTTTGCTGATAGAGCAGACGGTGTAATGTTTGTATCTATGGGATATGAATTTGTGAAAAAACCTATGCCTTTTACTGCTGGTATTATGGCTTATGTAAGAATTATTATTTGGGACAAGGAAGGAAACAAAGTTTTTAAGCATGTTGAGTACGCAACTTCTAAGAAGACAGTTGCTATTGTTGGAGGTATTCCGATCATGAAACCTTCAAAACTTCTTCCTCTTTGTGAGAGTGCTTCTGAAAAACTTGTAGCAGACCTGAACAAGAAAATAGGAAAAATTACTAAGAAAGCAACTAAGAAGTTTAAATAAGACAACTTCTATTTTTTATTTAGTTAACCAAATTCTCAAAAGTTGAAGAACAGTTTCCCACGAGTCAATGAGTTTACCTTTGTTTCCATTGACCCTGTAGAAGCCTATTAAAAGCTTTAATAACTAAATCAATTGGAGTAAACTAATATTCTAACCTCATTGCAAACTATTGCAATGAGGTTTTTTTATATTACTAAAGTGGAATAAGGCCTAAATCTTAAAATTAATCGGCAATACCATTTCCATATCTGTTGGAACTCCATTCTTGGTTCCTGGATTCCAATCTGGCATTAATGACACTAAGTTACTCGCAGCTTCATCCAGTTCTGGATCTGCTGATTTCATTATTTCTATATTGGAAACTTTACCGTTAGATTTCACGATAAACTTAACAAATACTTTGCCCTCAACTTTATTGTCGTAAGCTTTCTCAGGATACTTAAAGTTCTGGATAATATAGTCCGTTAATGCACCAGCATTGTCTCCAAAAGAAGGCTGAATCACTTCGGTAGATGCATCGTTTGAACTACTTTCAGACACTTCAGTTTTATCACTTGTTTCTGTTGCACAACCGACCACACCTAGAACAACAAACATGCTAAAAACAACTCCAATAAGGAGCTTTCGCCTTAAAGAAGGAGTCTTTCCTTCATTCATTAATTTAATTCTCATAACAACTGAATTTTTATTTTTAAAAAATGGATTTACTAATACAGGTGGAAATGTTTCAAAACACTCACTTAGTAGTGATCGAACATAGTTGCGTACATTCATTGCCTTACAAACTTCCCTATCTGCTTCATATTCATGAATCATTTTTAATTCTCTATTGGCCCACCAATGAAACGGACTAAACCAAACCGCCGAAAGAACCAATTGATAATATAAGTTGTCCAGTGAATGCCACTTGATCTTATGAGTTCGTTCGTGTTTAAGAACATAGGGAATATCGGATTCACTTAATTTTTCCGACAAATGAATAAAATTGAAAAACGAAAAGCTCCCCGACTCACTAGACTGATAACATTGATGTTCAGCAATATACTTGCCTTCTCTTTTGATCTTTCTTATGGTTCTTAAAACCAAGACATATCTAAATATTCTAAACGATAAAGATATGATCGTAACAAACACATAGATCAAAGCCAACAAGCTAATTCCACCAAATAAGTCAAAAGCACTATACTGCAATGTGTTTTCTGTAACCTTAGAAACTAATGTTTCTGGTAGTATAAAACTATCTTTTGGAATCCAAGAAGACTCTATTTGCATCGTTTCACCAATTTTCCAAATGAAAAATGGAACCACGGGAACAGCCAACAAGAATATTCTTTTCAGACTAATAAGTGTGGTTCGGTTCAGTAAAAGCTTATAAACTGCAAAAAGTACAGTTTGAAGAATCAGATAAGATAACAGAAAGTGTACCATGGCTATTTTAACTTTTTTAGGTTATCTAAAATTTCCTCCAAATCTGTTAGGTCTATGCTTTTATCTTTTACCAAAAAGGAAAGCATACTCTTAGCAGAACCTTGAAAATATCTTGTAACAACTCCATCAATACTAAACTTCGAATATTCTTCTTTCGAATAAACAGGCATGTATAGGTTGGATTTACCATACGTCTCATACTTGACAAACTTTTTATCAACTAGGATTCTCAAAATGGTAAGTACCGTATTATAAGCAGGTTTCTTATCGTGGTACTGAATATTCTCTACCACGTCTTTTGCAAAACCCTTTTCTATTTTCCATAAAGCCTGCATGACTTGTTCTTCTGCTTTAGTAAGTTCTTTCATTGGTTTGGTTAGTTTAATGAATCAACAATACAAATCTATAACTAAATATTTAGTTATACAACTAATTTATTAGTTTAGTTATAGTGTGCTACCAAATTGTAACGCTTAAAAAGCGCGATTAACTAACTAGTAAGCCACTTTTTGATTAGTTCAAGAACCTTGTCCCATGAGTCAATGAGTTTATCTTTGTTTCCGTTGACCATGTAAAATGTTATTTCAACCCACTCACCACTTTCTGACAAGCGAGTTTCAGATCTTCTAAAATAGGAGAATGAATTGTTGTTGTTATCCACAACATGAAGGTGTCCCTTCTTTTTCACAAAGGAGAAGGATTCGAAATCCAGATCAAGTTCTTCGATCGTTGATTTTATAGATTGGTATTCTTCGTCAAGAAATCTCATATTAATTAAAACTAACTGACAACGCTGCAATTTAATAAAAATGACATATGAATTGAGTGTAATTTTGCAGGAAGATGTAACTTTGTTATTCGCTTTCGACTAAAAGTGTGATTTTTGGGTCGAGCGGCATTCTAAATGGGGGTGTATGGAATTGACAGGTTGAGTGATTACGTGTGTAAGCATGCAGGCTCATGGAGTGAGAGCCTTGAAAGATAGTTCCACATTTTAACTGGCGAAGATTACTCTTACGCAATGGCTGCATAATTTAAGCTGAGCTTAAATCATGCCGCGTTCCGATAAGATCGGAAGGCCGTTCATCGTACTTGTTTTGGTTTCTTTGGACAAGAACCTACGGTGTAGCACAAATGAAACTGGTTGGGTAGATGCTATTAACGCCCAATAAGATCTCAGTAGCTAAGATCATTACTTGGTTGTCTTTGACCTGGTATGGTACAAAAATCTAATATAAGACTAAGCATGTAGAAGACATGATTTTTGCCTTCTCTGGACGCGGGTTCGAATCCCGCCACCTCCAC
>JAHDFW010000200.1 GCA_020627945.1 Cytophagales bacterium | reverse complement strand
AGCTCCTATTGCAGGGTAGCCAATTTTCTTTCCTGAGAATTGTTTTTTCACCTCTATAAATACGGATCTTAATGCGTCATAATTAACTTTTACGCCTTTACCTCTGTAATTATGTTGTGTATAACCATTAACGACTATTAATTCTCCATGTTTAGTGATTGCACGACCAAATGTAATTGTACCCAACTTGGATTGATCTCCTTTTGTAGTTTTAAGATCCTCCTTATAAGCATCAGGGAAATTAAGTTTAATTCCTTTTGCAATTCCTGCACCCATAGTGCAAAAACAATTACATCCGTGGACGATAACATCGAATTTGCCTTCTAGAGCTAGTGCTATTAAATCTCCTTTAATGGTTTTCATGTTGAGAAGTTTTACATTCTTACCAATTGTTCTATTCTTTTTTTGGCCAATTTTAGCCCCCACCCATTGGTTAAGTAGATTTGTTTTGTTGCGTAATTATTGCAAGTTTCATCTACTGTTTTAAATGAAGGTTTTACTGGTGAATTTGCAATTTGTTCATAGGTGATATGGAAATGAATGAACTCACCTGTTCCGTACATTAACAAAGAAAACTTAAATCGAACTTCAGCCCATACCTTAAATCTACCTGTGTCGAATTCTACAGTAGATTCTGTAATTTGTTTTCCTTCAAAAATTCTCTCCATTTTCCGTACTAGTTTTTTCGTTCGATAAGGAGCATACTTATCTTCGAGAACATACATGAAGAATGCAATGGATAAAATGGAGCCTACTGATATTAAAAGTGCTTCTAATGTGCTGTTAGGATTGTATTGTCCAGAAATCGCTAAGTACCCTATTAGGGCAATAAGAAGTAATGTAGACCATATTAACCATTTAATAAATGTTTTCATCGTTAAATATTTAAACCTCCAAAATTAACTCCCGATCATATCCGTTATAAGGATCAGTGGCGTATCCTCTTGGGTTTGAAACAACTTGAGTATTTCCTATGCTATAATGAATTGGATTATGAATATGTCCATGAATCCAATACGAAGGAGCATGTTCCAAAATAATGGATTCTAAGTTTGATGCGTACCCAGATGATATAGGATTTGACCTTAATTCAAGTGGTACGGAGTTTATACTTGGAGCATGGTGAGTGATTACTACATTAGTTTTTCCCTCATGTCTTTTCAAACTTGATATAAGCCAAACTTTAGATTTTAAGTGGATATTGGAAACATCCATACTTCGAAGTTTAGAATAACTAGGATCTCTACGAATTTTTTGAAAGTCGTTCATTTTTTCCTGACAAAGCACTCCATGATATTTCGATTCTCCAAAAATCGCAAAGTCAGTCCACATTGTGGCTCCATGAAACACCACATTGTTGATTTCAATAGATTCGTTTTCTAATACATGCACATTAGAACCTCTAGCTTGTTCCTTAATCTTGATCAACGTTTTTGGGTAGCTTCCCTTATAGTATTCATGATTGCCTAACACATAGATTACTGGTTTGTTGGGAATGTACTCTTTAATCCAATTGATGCCATCTGTACCTACATGAACATCGCCAGCAAGAATTACAACATCAGCATTGCTGAAATTGAAATCAGTTGCACCAAACTCAAGGTGTAAATCACTTATGACTTGGACTTTCAAGGAATCTTTGTACAGTATAATTAACCTTCAAAGATAATAAATCACATCAGATAAAGGAGCACAAAAGCTCTGATGTTAATTTCGTTGATTTGAATTTTTATACCCGTCGATCTTCGTTTTGATTATGATTCTTTTGATCAAAAAGAGCTTTTACTTCGGGTTTAGATAATTCAATAAGAGCAAAGATCCCTAATCCTATTCCAAGTAATCCAGTTAACGTTGAAAGAATCGACATTACAAAGATGAAGTTGTAATTTTTGAGCTTTCTCGTATATATCGAAGCATATATGGTAGCAATTCCATAAGCCAAGACAAGGATGAATCCTATTCCTCCAAAGACAATAAATAGAACCCCTGGATTGAATGGCATTTGTTCTATTTCCTCATTTTCCATAATGAAGAAAAAACTTCCCATTGCTGCGTATAAAAGGCAAAAAAGCGAACCGAAAATACTGAGAATGCCTTTTATTAAAAAGAGAATATTTAAGGTGCTCAAGTTGTTGTCGGTGCTGACATTTATATGTGCGTTTGAAGCTTCGGAGTTATTCATGTTTAATGATGTTGTTTGTTTTAAATCTCAATATACATTGAAATCTTGACTTGTTTTACTTCCTTACTCGGATTGATTCTCCTTACTAATCCATTTCGAAAGCCTTTTCGCATTGAAAATTAAAAATACACTAACAAATACGACTAGTAGATTTTTGACTAGGTCAACTTTCATTGTTTGAGTCCATAACCTGTCATTCAACGTTTCCCAGAAATAAATGCGTTGTATTTGCGGGCCTAGAATTTCGGGAATGATATTTACAATGAGGAAAATAGAAAGTGCAATTATTACTACTTCAATTATTTCTAATTTAGAAATGGAGTATTCTGGATTTGACGATTCTTCATGGTTTCTTGAAACGCGATTAACCAGTACCTCTGTTCGAAAAATGAATAAATAACAAATTATAAGCCCGACAATAGGTGCGGTAAGAGCGTTAATTAGATTTAATAAGTGGATGTTTTGAAACCCTGAAGGTAATTCAGGGGTATCCATGAATGCTAAAGCTCCGTATGTGCCAATTGCGTAACTTAATTGTTGGGGTATAAACCATATGAGGTAATAGAGGCCTAATAATTTAATTCCAGTGGCTAATAGATTTTTGCTTGTCATAAGTTGAAGTTATGAGGTGACTGCCTTATTCTTTTTTCGAAGAACTATTATAAGAAGCACTGCAGAAGCAGCAGTGAGTAAAGTAAAACCTTTCTCAAGCCACGTAGCTGCAAAAATGTTTCCTACCGTATTAAGAGCGAAAATTACTACGAAAATCCAAAGGATCACGTTTACTACTTTTATGGGGATAAACGCTTTTATATATTCTCCCTTTATTAAAAGTGCGACGAATAGAATGAGGTTAATAACAATTGAAATTGCTTCAAAAACGTACATTTCTTCAACTGATTTCAGCCTTCCTCCCCAAGTGATTTCATATGGGATGATTTTCACTACAATACATAGATGAAAGATCATTACGGCTGAGAGCAACCCTAACATTATTTGGATTGCGGTGTTAGTATTTAGTTTTGAGTTCAGAGTTTTAAAGTTAAGAGTTTTGTTTCAAATAATACTGTAAAACTAAAAACTAGAAACTAAATACTACTTTAACTTCATCACATCCGAACCTGAAACTGCTTTCATCATGGCTGCTTCACCAGCCTCTGGTTCAACCATGGCAGGAAGTTTAAATACGTCATCACTTACTGGACCTTCCTTTATTTCAACTAAGGTCATTCTAACTTTTGCCATTTTACCCATTGATTTGTAAATCTCTAGAGGCAATGATTGTGTTTTGTTGATAACCGAGTTGAAGTACTCAAAGTTGTGTTTACTTAGTAATGTAGGATCAATTTTAGCTGTATTTGGATCATAGAAGTAGATTTCTTCTCCAGATTTACCCCAGCTAAGTTTTACCGCCTTACATGTTTTTCCCATTACGGTAATTGTGGTATCCATTGATTCAACCGTAGGCTCTTCCGTTATATTTCTGGCATTAAACTTCTCTGCATCGTCGATCATTACGTATTCGAAGTTGTCTTCAAGACTGTAGATTTTGTTCTCTGAAGCAACATAAATTTGCCTTCCGTTATTTTCATTGCCTATGTCTTTGCGGTAGTTACCATTTTTAAAAGTCATTGTGTAAGAATCGAAATACTGCCCGTCTTTTTTAAGCTTTTCAATGATCATTTCTTTTGGTACATCCATATCTCCAAAGATGGACATATCTATTTCTATGTCAACTTTATAAACTAGGGTGCCTTCAAAAGATTGAGCTGTAGAGCATAAAAAAGTAGACATGAAAAGTGCTCCTGCAAGTATGATTGATTTCATTGGTTGAGTTATTAATGTTAATTAAAAAAAGATGAGCCAGATGATAAGTGCAATAAGAGCGTATTTAATCAACTTATATACTGGTTTGTTCCACGCTTTTATTTTTTTACCGACCAATCTGATCTGATAAAGATATTTAAATGCTTTATTAATATTTCCGGTATTGTCTTCGTCGCTGTTCGGTGCTTTTGCAGCGGCAACTACAAACCATGCAAAGAAGCTGTTAAGAACATCTCCAATTTTGTTAACCATTGGTCTTTTAACATCACAGAAGAAAATAACACGATCTTTCTCTGTGTTGTTTTGAGCATCGTGCATATACGTTTCGTCAAACAGCACTGCTTCACCATCTTTCCAATAGTATTGTTCACCATCTACATCGATGAAACAGTCAGGAGAGTTTGGGGTTTCTAGACCTAAGTGATATCGCAATGAACCCGCAAAAGGGTCTCTATGTGCGGGAAGTTTAGAACCTGATGGCAAGACCACAAACATAGCTGCTTTTATACTTGGAGTTTGCTTTATTAATTCAATCGTTTTTGGACATTTATCTAAGGCAGAAGGATGAAAATCTTTGGAATACCATTTTAAGTAAAACCGTTTCCATCCTCGTCTAAAGAATGAATTAAATCCAATATCATCATATTTGTCTGAACCTTTAATAACCTGAGATTTTTCCAGCTCAAGAGCTTCTTCTTTAATGATTTGCCAATTTTCTGTAACCGTTGCAAGGCCTGGTAAGAGATTGATATCCAAATAAGGAGTATTAGGAACTTTAGAGAACATGTACATCAATACATTGATCGGGGCCATGAAAGTAGAGTGATCGAACATCTGACGTAAAAAACCAAATCTTCGTTTTCCTCTGAAGTGCACGTAGGTTCCTGTAATTGCAAAGAGCAGAAGAACATAGAAGCCAGGTGACTGCATGAAATTTAAGACCTTTTCTAGATACATTGTGTGATGATTAATAGATCGGTGCAAAAATACGGGAAATATTCGAAGATTGACATTAGAAGCTTTTATTAGAATTTTAGAGGTTATTTTTCTTTCGTAGACCCCGAATTAAAAAACCAACAAGTAGTGTTGGAAGAACTGTTCCAACTGTTAAGCAAATTAACCGTGAAAAACCGATGAAGGAGTAACTTGTTAATGCATATTCATTGCCATTTCGAAACTGTACGTCATTTACTACTAGAAGATATTCTTCAATCCAATCGGAATAGGTTAAATACCAAAATAGATACCAAGACAAGATACTTGCGGCGAAAAATAAAGAGATTTTTATAACTTTCTTCCAATTCATTATTTGCCTTTTACCCAGAGGAAAATCCAAATTGAGATGGGAAATACGGAGATCATTATTCCTTGAATTATGGTTGGTAACGACTGAGGAATTGTAGTAGCAAACATTACGTAATAAAACAGATAACTGAAGATCGTAACAACGAGCAAAATTGGAATGTTTGCTTTCCAGTTATATCGGTGTCCCAATGTACCAATAAAGTAATTGGAAATAATAAAACCTACGAACCATACAACCCCAGAACCTAAGGCCAAGCTAATGTTGAAAATGTCGTTTTGCGTGATGTAAAATACCAACAAGTTGAATGCAAATGCAACGGTATAACTAAAGTAGCGGATCATGAACCGCGAATTTAATCATTTTCTATCCAATCGTTTCGAATTTCAAGGTTCTTAAACCAGATTGAGTTGGTTGGCTCGGTATTATAAGCTACAATCGATATTTCCTTGTTTTCGTTCGAGAGCCATTCTTTTGGTATTTTATTAATAAATGAAGCGCAGGTAATGGCTTTGTCTTCATCTTTTGTATCTACCAAATAAAAATAAAGTAGCCAACCGTATTTATTTCTCATCAGTTCGAATTTCAATTTTGCATCGAGAGTATATCCATTTTTGGAAGGGTTATTAAGGTCGCAATTAGGATTAAGTTCAACATTATTCAGAGACTCTCCTAAACCATTTTTGACAATCATTTCGCCAGCACCGTTAATTCCAAAAATCACATGTTTTTCTAAAGGTAAATTAGGGTCACCTATTTCAAGTCCATAAAAGCTATTTGGGGCAATGGAGGGAAGGTAAGTTCCTAAAGTAACAGATCCGTTGAGCCTACCAGGTTTTTTATTCTCACTAGGTATGTCTTTGGTTTGCAATGAAATCCTTTGAATTTTAGAGGCATTGTTTTTGAAAACGAGCTGATTATTTACAATCTTCCAGCTGTCTTTATTATTGCAGCTAAATTGTGTTTGCCATTCCTTTAGGTTATTAGATAAATAAATTGCTGGGTCAGGCCTAGAAGGTAATAAGAATGTAAAAGTGAATACAATTGCAAGGTATCCAAGAAGTGGAATTACTACGGTTACAACCCCAACGGCAATCAAAACCTTTTTCATAACTCATTGATTTTTTTAAGCTAACGTTGAGATAGCTTAAAATGTTTTGGAGCTAGCAAACTTTGTCTAGAATTTTAGAGAGAATGTTTTAGAAAGCTTAATTAAATCTTCCACAACTTTCTCTTGGAGTACAATTCCTTCTTTTCGACGGATAATTGCATTTTCTCTTTCCGGATCACCTGGAATAAGTACTTTTTCTTCGCCAGTAGGAGTGGAGTTTCTAAACGTTTCAATCCAGTTGTCCATGTGTTTCTTGAAGTCATCTGCAGGGCGGAACGCATCTACACGCATAGCGCCAAAGAAGTGACCAAGTCCTTTTCCAACAGGGTTTTCTTTAGGTTCAAGGAAACTTACAAATGGAGGAGCCCAAGGACCATAGTTCGCGCCAGATAGAACTGACGTAAGAATATCAACCATGCTTCCAAGGCTGTATCCTTTATGTCCACCTCTTGTACGATCTCCACCAAGTGGTAATAAAGAACCACCATTTTTAACGGCATATGCATCTTGAGTAAGATTTCCACCTTCATCCTGAACCCAACCTACAGGAGCATTCTTATTTGCACGTTGTAAAATCTCTAACTTTCCATTGGCTGTGGTTGTAGTAGCCATGTCAATAACCATTGGAGGTTGCTTGTCTGTAGGGAACGTGATTGAAATAGGGTTAGTACCCAACATTCTTTCCTTCGAATGAGTAGGAGAAACTAAAGGACTGGCATTTGTCATAGCCCAACCAATCATGTCATGTTCGAGCGCCATCATGGAATGATAACCCGCTATTCCAAAATGATTAGAATTTTGAACCGCAACCCAACCCGTACCAACATTTGTACTTTTTTCTATGGCAATTTCCATAGAGCGAGGAGCAACTACAAGCCCAAGACCCGAGTCACCATCTACGGTACAAGTACTGGGAGTTTCATGAATTCTTTTGATCTGAGGTTTAGGATTGATTCTTCCAGCTTCCCACAGTCTGATATACCCACTTAATCGAGCAACTCCGTGAGAATCAACCCCGCGCAAGTCGGCAGATAACAAAACATCAGAAGCTAGTTTCGCATCTTTTTCAGGACAACCAATGCACAAGAAAACTTCATATGCAAATTGTTTTAAATCCTCGTAAGTATGTACTGAAATTGCATCCATATAGTTTAGCGACGACAAAGGTAGAAAAATTATTGAAATC